>WTJQ01000197.1 GCA_011524785.1 Planctomycetota bacterium
AGGATGTGGACGCAGCTCGCGATCGAGGCGGGGTGTCCGCCGATCTTGGGGTCCCCGGGCTGCTTGTCCTTGCGGCTGTTCGCCGCGTGGACCATGGCGATGGCCTGGGAGAAGGCGCGGTAGGCGATCCGCTCAGTGACGGAGCTCCTGGACGTGACTTGTGCGGCTTCGGTGATCATGGGGCGTGGGGGCGCCAAGGTCCGTGCACCTCGCGCGGGTCCCAGGGGGGCGGGACGCACGCCTGCCAGGTGACTGCGGTCGAGCGATTGTAGACCACTCCCGAGGGTCGCGGGGCCGTGGCGCAGCGTCGCGTCGCGGATCAGGCCCCGGTCCCAGGCCGCAGGACCGAGGTCCAGGTGGCCTCGTGGGCCGCGACCATGCGGTCGAGGGTGAACTCGGCCAGCACGCGCTCCCGGGCGGCCGCGCCCCGGCGCATGCAGGCCGCGGGGTCGGCGAGCAGGCTGCGGAGCGCGGCCCCCAGGGCGGACGGCGGCTCACGCGGGTCCACGAGCGCGCCGTCCCCAAGCGGCCCCAGGGTGACCGCGCAGTCGCCGACGTCGGTGCAGACCGCCGGGAGGCCGCAGGCCATGGCCTCGAGCAGGCTCACGGGCTGCTGCTCGGAGTCCGAGGAGAGACAGAAGACGTCGGCCGCGGCGTGCACGCGCGGCAGGTCGGCCCGGAAGCCGAGCAGGTGGACGCGCTCGGCGCCGAGGGAGCCGGCCGCAGCCCGCGCCGCGAGGGCGTCGCGCTCGGGCCCGTCCCCCGCGAGCACCAGGTGGACCGGTCCGCCCACGTCGCCGATCGTCTGCACCGCGTCGATCAGGCGATCCAAGCGCTTCACCCGGCGATACCCGGCGGCGGTCACGACGACGCGGGCGTCCTCCGGGATCCCGAGCTCCGACCGGACCTCGGCTCGGACCCTGGCGTCCAGAGGGCGGAAGCGCTCCACGTCGACGCCGTTCGGGATCAGGCGCAGGCGCTCCTCGCGGACGCCCCAGGTGCCCCGCGCGAGGTCCGCCAGCCCGGTCGAGGGAACGACCAGCCGCGGGACCCGCGGCAGGAACCAGCGCCGCGCGAGCCTCCGCCGCAGCAGCTGCCCCTCGGCCTCGTCCTGGTTGAAGCCGTCCTCGTGGTGCACGTGGTGGGGGAGGCCGGCGCGGCGCGCGGCGATCACGGCGTCGAAGGCGCCCCACCCATAGCTGAGCACGACGTCCGGCTGCTCGCGCTCGATCGTGTCCAGCACCCAGCGCTGCACGGCGCGGGCCGCCTTGGTGCCCGGCCCGGCCAGGCCCTGGCAGGCGATCCCCGGGTCCACGCGCTCGAGGGCGTCCAGCCGGTCGTCCATGGCGGCCACCCGGTGCTCCCAGCGATCCCCGAGGGCGTTCATGAGGGTCACCCCGCGCAGCTCCGTCCCGCCCGGGACGAAGGTCGCGAAGAGGTGGAGGGCGCGCCGCATGGGGAGGGGCTTGGGCCCCAGGGCGAGCCTAGCGCCCGGGGACCGACCGATTCGAGGTCCGTCCCGGAGCGCGTGGGGCCTCGGATTCCCATCCGCGGGGCGGGCATCGAGTGCCCCTCCTGTCCCACGCGGGGCAGGACGAAGGAGACACCAATCTCCTGACCTCGGGGGCTCGTGCCGGCACGTCCGGTGCGGGCCCCCTCTCTCAGGCGCGGAGCCACTGAACGGCTCCTCGGGGCTTGGGCCCGCGGGAGCACCGCGGCAACGGCCCCCGAGCGTGGATGCGGGCCACCTCGCTGGATAGACTCCTCGGATTCCAGCCACCGTGCGGGCCGCGCGGTGACCCCCTCGGCGCCTCCCCCCAGGCCCAGGACAAGGGCAGCTGCCGCGGCACCTCGCGGCCCCCCCGCGCCATGTCCGAGATCCCCCTCGCCCTCACGTTCGACGACGTCCTGCTGACGCCGCGGCACTCCGACGTGCTGCCCAGCGACGTGACGCTCGCGACCCGCTTCAGCCGCCGGGTGTCGCTGAAGGTCCCCTTCAGCTCGTCCGCCATGGACACCGTCACCGAGTGGCGGCTGGCCGTGGCCCTCGCCCGCGAGGGTGGCATCGGCGTCATCCACCGCAACCTGTCCATCGAGGACCAGGTGACCCAGGTCGTCAAGGTCAAGCGCAGCGCCAACGGGGTCATCCAGGACCCGATCACGCTCGCGCCCTCGGCCACCCTCGGCGAGGCGCGGGAGATCATGCGCTCCAAGAGCATCTCCGGCCTCCCGATCCTCGAGGGCGAGCAGGTGGTCGGCATCCTCACCCGGCGGGACACCTCGTTCGGCGAGGCCGACGACGTCGCCGTGGCGGACGTGATGACGCGCGAGAACCTCGTGACCGCGCCCCCCGGCACCAGCCTCCAGGACGCCGCCGCGCTCCTGAACCGGCACAAGGTCGAGAAGCTGATCATCGTCGACGACGACCGGAGGCTCCACGGGCTCATCACCCGCAAGGACCTCGACATGCTGAGCGCCTTCCCGAACTCGGCCTTCGACGGGCGCGGCCGCCTCGTCGTGGGGGCCGCGATCGGCGTGCGGGACTACGACCGCGCGAAGGCCCTCGCCGACGCCGGGGTCGACGTGCTCGTGGTCGACACGGCCCACGGCCACACCACCAACGTCATGGAGACCGTCTCCAAGCTGAAGGCGGACCTGCCCCAGGTCGACGTGGTCGCCGGCAACGTGGCCACCGCCGAGGCGGCCAAGGCCCTCGTCGAGGCGGGGGTCGACGGCGTCAAGGTCGGCATCGGGCCCGGCTCGATCTGCACCACGCGCGTGGTGGCTGGCATCGGCGTCCCGCAGCTGACCGCCGTCATGGAGGTCTGCGGCGCGATCGCAGGCTCGGACGTGCCCGTCATCGCCGACGGCGGCATCCGCTACTCCGGCGACGCCGTCAAGGCCCTCGCCGCGGGCGCCAGCTGCGTCATGCTCGGCAGCCTCTTCGCCGGCCTCGAGGAGAGCCCGGGCGAGACGTTCGTGTACCAGGGACGCTCCTTCAAGAGCGTGCGCGGCATGGGCTCCATCGGCGCCATGCAGAAGGGCTCCAAGGAGCGCTACCGCCAGGGCGACGTGAAGGACGCCCAGAAGCTCGTCCCCGAGGGGGTCGAGGGGATGGTGCCCTACAAGGGCCACCTCAGCCCCTACGTCTACCAGCTGTGCGGCGGCGTCCGCGCGGGCATGGGCTACTGCGGCGCGGCCACCATGGACCAGCTGTGGGAGCGCGCGCGCTTCGTGCGCATCACCACGGCGGGCGTGCGCGAGAGCCACCCGCACGACGTCCAGATCACCAAGGAATCCAGCAACTACCACCACGAATGAGCGAGCAGCTGCGCGGCCTCCTGGTCGTCGACCTCGGGACCCAGTACGCCCAGCTCATCGCCCGCCGCGTGCGGGAGGCGGGAGCGTGGTGCGAGATCCACCCGCCGCGCACGGCCCTCGAGGCCGCGCGGCGCATGGACCTGGCGGGGATCATCCTCTCGGGCGGCCCGGCCTCGGTCTACGCCGAGGGCGCGCCCGAGGTGCCGGCCGAGCTGCTCGAGCTCGGGGTGCCGGTGCTCGGCATCTGCTACGGCATGCAGTGGATGAGCCAGACCCTCGGCGGCACGGTCGAGGGCTCGGGCGAGCGCGAGTTCGGGCACACCTCCATCGAGGTGGACCAGGCCACCGAGGTCTTCGACGGCATCGACGGCCGCACGGTCGTCTGGATGAGCCACGGCGACAAGGTCACCAAGCTCCCCGCGGGCTTCCAGGTCTACGCGCACTCCGACACCTGCGCCTTCGCCGCCATCGGCGACCCGAGCCGCCGCTTCTACGGGGTGCAGTTCCACCCCGAGGTGAGCCACTCGGTGCGCGGCCAGGAGCTGCTGTCGAACTTCGTCCTCGACGTCTGCGGCCTGCCGGGCGACTGGAACGCCGGCAACATCGTCGACCGCGAGGTCCAGGCCGTGAAGGACCTGGTGGGGGAGACCGGCGAGGTCATCCTCGGCCTGTCGGGCGGGGTCGACTCCGCCGTGGCGGCGCTGATCGTGCACCGAGCCATCGGCGACCGCCTGAAGTGCATCTTCGTCGACAACGGCCTGCTCCGGAAGGGCGAGCGCGAGGTGGTCGAGGAGCACTTCGCCGAGCACATCGGCATGGACCTGACGACGGTCGACGCGCGCGCCCGCTTCCTGGGCGAGCTGGCCGGCTGCACCGACCCCGAGCGCAAGCGCAAGATCATCGGCAAGGAGTTCGTGGAGGTCTTCCGCGAGGAGGCCCAGCGCTTCACCAACGCCAAGTACCTGGGCCAGGGCACCCTCTACCCGGACGTGATCGAGTCGGTCGCCGTCCACGGCGGCAACACGGCCACCATCAAGAGCCACCACAACGTGGGCGGCCTGCCCGAGGACCTGGACCTCGAGCTGGTCGAGCCCCTGCGCGAGCTCTTCAAGGACGAGGTGCGCCGGGTGGGGGCCCACATGGGCCTCGACGAGCGCATCCTCCTGCGCCAGCCCTTCCCGGGCCCCGGCCTCGCCGTCCGCATCCTGGGCGAGGTCACCGAGGAGCGCTGTGACATCCTCCGCGAGGCCGACGCCATCGTCCGCCACGAGGTCGAGAAGGCCGGCTGCCACCGCGACCTGTGGCAGTACTTCGCCGTCCTGCTGCCGACCAAGTCCGTCGGCGTGATGGGCGACGCCCGCACCTACGAGGACGCCTGCGCCATCCGCGCCGTGTCGAGCCAGGACGGCATGACCGCCGACTGGACCTACCTACCCCACGACGTCCTGCGCACCATCTCCAACCGCATCATCAACGAGGTGCGCGGCATCAACCGGGTCGTCCTGGACATCAGCTCCAAGCCCCCGGCGACGATCGAGTGGGAGTGAGGGGGCCCATTGGCGGTCTATCGCGTCCAAGGCCCCGATGGCCACGAGATTGATGCCAGTTTCGAGGTTGAGGGATCCGATTTGGTCTTCCTCTCGCGAGGAGGAACTCGCGGCAATAGCGATGCTCGCAATGTCGAGTATTCAAAGGGCTTGGCTCAACTCCTAGGGCAGCTCTCGTCCCATGGCATCCAACTGGACGAAGCTTGGGTCGATTCCCGTCCTGCACAACGCCTCCCTCTCGCGGACCGACAG
>WTJQ01000484.1 GCA_011524785.1 Planctomycetota bacterium
AGGTCTCGTAGAAGAACTCGCTGACCCCTGCAGACATCACGTTGCCCGGGCAGGTGCTCTGGCCCTCCTGCAGGAGATCGAGCACGATCTCGAACCACGGGCGCAGGGTGTCGCGGACCTCCTCGGTCCCCAGGGCGTAGGAGCAGGCCGCCGCGTCGAGTCCCCACGACTGGCTGCGCCGGAAGTCGAAGCCGACGCCGGGGTTCTGCTCGACGTAGAGCATGCGCGCGTACAGCTGGCTGATCTGGACCTGGTAGTACGGCGTCAGCGGGTACTGGTGGTACGAGAGACGCACGGACTCCGTTGAGGCGTGGAGGAGGTCCTTGGAGAGCGCGTCGTTGCCGAGCCAGGCCAGCGTCTTCAGGTTCCGCGTGTAGCGGATGAGGTGCTGGTGGTCGATGTGCATCCAGTCCTCGAGCTCCTCCTTGTAGGGGGGGAGGACGCCGGCCGCGGCCGCGTGGGCGTTCTGGTGCGTGGGGGCCTCGCCGAAGCCGAAGGGGTCCGAGTCGGGGTTCGGGCGCTCGAAGAACCAGCACTTCACGAACGGCCCCTGGGCCCCGCTGTCGAGGACGTCCTCGACCTGCGTGGGGCGCCCCGCGAGGTCGTAGAGAGCCTGCGGCTGCCGGTCCACGTAGCAGCGCGCCTGGAGCTGGGCCGTCCGGTACGCGGCTTGGCTGCCCGTCCAGGCCGCCACGACGCCATCCATGGGCCAGATCTCGTCGCCGCCCGCCATGCCGCCGTAGGCCACGCCCCAGGGGTGTGCCCAGCCGAGTGCAGGGCTGAGGAACGGGTACGAGCCCTCGGTCCCCTGCCGCACCTGCTGGATGAGGCCGCTCCAGCGCGCGCTCTCCTGGCTACGCAGCGCGGTCATGTCGAGGTGGTCGAGCTCGGGCAGGCGCGCGTTCTGGGCGAGGAACCGAGCCGTGCGCGGGTTCCACCAGGACCAGCACTCCATCCCGTCGGCGTTCTCCGCGGGGACGACGAAGCCGCGCCAGTGGCTGCGGAGCAGCTCGAGGGCGGCCTCCTGCTCGCTGGGGTGGAAGATCACCAGGCGCCGGACCATGCGACCCTGGCGCGGGAACCAGTGCAGCTTGCCGTCGCTGCGCGCCTGGATCAGGCGGTGCCAGCGCCAGCCGCCGTCGTTGGCCGACGGGCCGTGGCTGGGGTTCTCGGCGAGGGCGACGACCTGCCAGCCCGGGGGCGTGCGGAGCTGGAGGTCCTCGAAGGCCAGGTCCTTCAGGGCGTCGTCGTTGGACGTGGTCGGGTCGAGCCCGTCCATGCCGTTGTGCACGTGCAGGTCGAGGGAGACGATGTTCCGGCCGCGCCAGGCCGTGGTGTACGCGTGGACCCCGAAGAGGTGGGGCAGCGTCGCCTGGCTCCCGCCGACGGCCTCGTCGGGCAGGAGGACGCGGTGGGTCCGGACCGTGCGCGCGACCTGCCCGTCCCGAAGCACGTCCGTGGAGGCGAGGACCTCGTCGGGCGTGTCCGTGGTGGTGCTCCAGCCCTGCGAGAGGTCGGCGCTGTACCGATGGCCGAACGCGTCGCGTCCGACCAGCTTCAGCGCGCCCGGCGAGGCGAGCAGGTCGGCTGCGAGCGAGCCGGGGATCAGGGCCTTCCTCGCGTGGGGGTTGTGCCCGATCTCGAACTCGACCCGCTGCCCGGGCTCGACGCCGTCGGGGCGCCGTACGTGGGCGAGGACCTCGACCACGTCCGCGCCGTCCTCCCAGCGCGGATAGCGCGAGACGATCTCGACCTGCGTCGGACAGGCCGTGCCCTCCGGGTCGCTGACGCTGAGCGGGATGCTCAGGGCGCCGTCGGTGAGGGTCCCCTCGGGGACCGGGACGGTGGCCGTCAGGAGGAACTCCTCCGAGGCCGGCATCTCGACGGTGACGACGGCCACGACGTCCCCCTCCTCGACCGTGCCGTCCGAGCCCTGCGAGAGGTTCTCGTCCTCCGTCCAGTCCCCGTCGCCCCACGGATCCACGGAGGAGCGCGTGTCCGATCCGCACGCGCTCAGAACCAGCAATGCGAGCCCGATGCCCACCTGTGACGATCCTCTCATGTTGTCCCCCCCTGCGCGCGGTCACCCACCCGCAGCGCTCACGGTAGGGAATCGGCGTCCGAATCCAGAGGACTTGACGGGATCCCGGACTGAGACGCGAGAAGAACGGCTGGCACGAGGAAGCTGGAAACGGGCGAGGCCCGCCCCCGGTCAGGGGCGGGCCTCGCGGTCCGGCGCTTCCGCCGGCGGGCTCAGAGCTTCACGTACTCGAAGTCCTCGGCCTGGCTGTTGATGCCGCGCAGCGGCGGGGCGATCCAGCCGGCGAACTTCCCGGGCTCGGTGACGGGACGCATGAGCGACTTCACGTAGGCCTTGTCCTCGGGGGTCGGCAGCCAGACGCGCTGGCCGGCCTGCCAGTCGGCCTCGCTGACCGCGTTGCCCTGCGGGTCGAAGCGAGCGCCGGCGAACTCCCCGATGGTCCGGTTGAAGCGGCGGTGGGGGTACGCGAAGCGGAAGTCGATGCCCGCCTTCTCGCACTCGCGGTTCCAGTACTCGACGCCCTTGAGGTTCTCGTCGACGTAGCCGTCGCGCAGCACCTCGTTCATGGCGTTGCGCAGCGGCACCTGCTCGCGCGTGATGCGCTCGCCGTCCCAGCGCTCGAGCTCGTAGCAGTCGTCCTTGACCACGTGGTCGTCGTACTTCGTCTCGAAGGCGCGGCCCTTCAGGCCTGCCGCGAAGAAGTTGGCCGAGTTGGAGGACACCTCGGCGCCGAAAAGGTCGAGGCTGCTGGCCGCCCAGAAGTTGATGTACCGCTGGATCATCTCGAGCGGGATGGCGCCGTGCTCGCTGGGGCAGGCGTCGGGGTGCTCGTTCATCACCTCGCAGGTCCGGCGCACGACGCGCGCGATGCCCGTCTGGCCCACGAACATGTGGTGGGCCTCCTCGGTGAGCATGAAGCGGCAGCTGCGGGCCAGCGGGTCGAAACCGGACTCGGCCAGGCTGAGCAGCTGGTACTTGCCGTCACGGTCGGTGAACATCGTGAAGCAGAAGAAGGACAGCCAGTCCTCGCACGGCTCGTTGAAGGTGGTGAGGATGCGCGGCTGGTCGGCGTTGCCCGAGCGGCGTTGGAGGAGCTCGTCGGCCTCCTCACGGCCGTCCTTCCCGAAGTAGCTGTGGAGGAGGTAGACCATCGCCCACAGGTGGCGGCCCTCCTCGACGTTGACCTGGAACAGGTTGCGGAGGTCGTACAGCGACGGCGCGGTGAGCCCGAGCAGGCGCTGCTGCTCGACGGACGCCGGCTCGGTGTCGGCCTGGGTCACGATCAGGCGGCGCAGCCAGTTGCGGTACTCGCCGGGGACCTGCTGCCAGGCGGCCTCGCCCAGGTGGTCACCGAAGCCGATCTGGCGCTCGCCCTCGTGCGGGGTGAGGAAGATGCCCCAGCGGTAGTCGGGCATCTTCACGTAGTCGAAGTGGGCCCACCCGTCGCGCTCGACGCTGACCGCCGTGCGCAGGTAGACGTCGTTCTCGTTGAAGTCCGTCGGCCCCATGTCCCGCCACCACTCGATGTAGTCGGGCTGCCACCGCTCCAGCGCGCGCTGGAGGCGCTTGTCGGAGGCGAGGTCCACGTTGTTGGGGATCTTCTGGCTGTAGTCGATGCCGCTCATGGTGCTCTGCTGAGGATTCGGATCAGGTGGATTCGGATCAGGTCCGGGTTGCCCGCTCAGGTGCGCTCGATGGCGAACTCCGGGCGGTTGGGGGTGCCGTAGCAGACGAGCGCGCCGCGCTCGCCCACCGCGTTGGGGCGCTGGAAGATCCAGTTCTGCCAGGCGGACAGCCGCCCGAAGATCTTCGTCTCCATGGTCTCGGGGCCGGGGAAGCGCAGGTTGGACTCCATGCCGGTCAGTGCGTCCGGCGAGAAGCTGGCGCGCTCCTCGATGGCGAGCCGGAGCTCGTCCTCCCAGTCGATGTCGTCGGGGGCCGCGGTCGCGAGCCCGAGCTCGTCCGCGGTCTCGGCGTCGAAGTCGGCCTGGCCGACGTGCTCGAGCACCTCGCCCACGGCCTCCGGCGTCCCGTAGAACCGGGTCTCCAGGCGGGTCAGGCCATTCGACATGGGGAAGCCGCTGCGGTTGGCCTCCGTCGCGCCGAGGTGGACCGCGACGTCCGGGTCGTTCAGGACGTAGGAGCGGTCCGCGGCGAGCAGGAGCTCGAGGAAGGTGCCGGTGAAGGTCGTGCCCTCGTCGGCCACGGCGTAGAAGCTCTTGGACGAGAGGTCGAGCCGCTTGAGGACCCTGCGCACGAGTCCGGCCGTCTCCTGCACGAACCAGTGCTGACCCGAGCAGAGCAGGCTGTCGGTGGCGCGGACGGTGTCTGCACTGCCGCGGGCGCGCAGGAGGACCAGCGCCGTGTCGCGGAAGTTCATCCGCAGCTCCAGGATCGCCTGATCCAGCTGACGCCAGGCCTCGAGGACCCACCAGCCGGCGCCGGCGGCAACGGCCTCGTCCTCGGTGGTGGGGCAGGTGTCGGGCGCCGTGATGGTCAGGTCGGCGGTCCGACTGGCCGGGTCCAGGGCGAGCTGCACGAAGCCGTAGTCGAGGGTGGTCCGTCCCGCGTCGTCGGTGGACTCCTGCCACTCGATGGCCGGGAGGGGCACGCCGGGGCCGGGACGCTCGGTGATCTCGTCGGCGAGCTCCTGGGCGTGACGCGCCACGGCCTCGTCCCACTTGGAGAGGGGGGCGAGGTCGTCCACGAGGTTCCAGGCCACGGCGCGCTTGCCCTTGATGCCCTCGGCGACGGTGGAGAACACGTCGCAGCGGTCACGACGGAGCTTGCGCTTGTCCGTGATGCGCGTGAGCCCGCCCGTTCCGGGAAGGACGCCCAGCAGCGGAACCTCGGGGAAGCTCACCGCGCTGTTGCGGTCGTCCACCAGCAGGATCCGGTCCGCGGCCAGAGCGAGCTCGTAGCCGCCGCCAGAGGCCGTGCCGTTGAGTGCGGCGAGGAAGCGCAGGCGGCCGCTGTCGCTGGCGTCCTCGATGCCGAGGCGCGTCTCGTTGGTGTACTTGCAGAAGTTCACCTTGAAGGAGTGCGCGCT
>WTJQ01000564.1 GCA_011524785.1 Planctomycetota bacterium
TCGGTCCTCCGGGGCCAATAGACCTCCCAGGGCGTCTCACGGGGCTGGTTGGTGGCCTCGCTCATGACCCCTACTCGTAGCTCCCCAGGTGCCTGTGGAAGAACTGGTGCTCTTCATCCCCGTCCCGCAGCAGGCGCCCCTCCATGAGGTAGTCCGGCAGGCGGATGTCCCCATCGAAGCGTGGCACGGCCTGCAGCTGCAGCTCGAGGACGTCGTCCTTCTCCACCTCGAAGGGGCGCACCGGGAACCAGCTCTGGCGCCAGTGGGTCGTTGGCTTCTCCGGGGCGCAGCTCAGGGTGACGCCCGGCGCGAGATCGACCTCGAAGTAGCCCCCGATCCCGTGGACGGTCCCCTTGCAGAGCACCGGGAGGTGGACCTTCTCGTCGAAGAAGAAGTCCTCCGCGCTGCAGACCTCGAGGTCCAGGTCGAGCAGGTCGACGTGGGGCCCCAAGGCCGCCTGCGGAGGGATCACGGGCGCCGTCGTCATCAGCTCCCCGTACTCGAAGGTGCCGAGCGGCTTGAAGTCGAAGCCGTAGACGGGCTCCTCCCAGGAGCCGGGCCCGTGCACCTTGTGGAGGGCCTCGTCCTGGATGGGGAAGAGCCGGAGCCGGAATCGATCGGGGACCATCCGCCCGTCCTCGGCGAGGAGGCGGTCCCGCACGTCGAGCACCGACTCGAACATGCGCTCCGCGAGGCCGAAGTAACCCATCCACTCCGAGACGATCAGGTCCGCACGCTCCCCATCGGGGAGGTTGAACTCCTCCGCCCGGCAGCGATGGACCTTGATGATGTGGTCCAGCCCGTTCGCCTTGGCCAGGGACTCGATGACCGGGGCCATGCCAGAGGCCTCGATGGCGTGGACCCTCTTGGCGCCGGCCCGCGCGGCGAAGAGCGCGAGGATCCCCGAGCCCGAGCCCACGTCGATGACCGTCATCCCGGGCTGGACCAGGGCCTCGAGACCGTCTCGGTAGGCATCGGTCCGCGCGGCGTCCTGGATCATGAGGCGGTGGACGCCGGGATCGCAGTAGCTCTGGAAGTAGTCCTCACCAGCCATGGACGAGAGCATGCCGCGGGCCTGGGACGGGGAAGCCAGAATTCAGGGAGTTCGCGGGCAGCCTGGGTGGACTCGGGCAGGACTGGAGGCTGCAATGCTTCGGTGAAGCGTGTTCCCGCAGCTCCGGACACCCTGCTGTCCATCGAGCAAGCGGCGCTCTGGGCTGGCTGGGATCCGGGCGTGATCGCGGAGGCCATCGCCACGGGTGAGCTCCTGCACGAGGCCGCGCGGATCGGGGGCCGGGACGAGGTGCGGGTGCGGTTCGTGGACCTGGAGGCCTTGGTCCGGTCGCGAGAGGAGGGCGAAGCGGAGTCGACCGCCCCGAGGGGCCCTGAGGTCAGCGTGGAGCCCGCTCCTGTCGACCCGGTGGAATCCCTTGATGCGCGTGACGAGGCCGCTGGGAGCCTTCCACACCCGTCCGCTCAGGAGGCTGCCTGCGAGCCTTCCGATCCGCCCACCAGGACGGCCCCGGATGGAGAGGGCGGAGAGCGGGACGCCTTCGCACTGCAATCCCAGCTGGAGCGCCTCGTGGCGCGACTGGAGGAGAGTGAGCAGGAGCGAAGGGCCCAGTCCGCAGCCCTTCTCCTGACGAACCGGAGGCTGCTGGAGCTCGCTGCTCCGCTGGAGCAGCAACTCCCCTCCAAATGGTCGAAGTGGGGTGGATGGGCTGCAGGTGCCGGCATGAGCCTCGTCCTCGCGGTGGCCCTGCAGCAGCAGTCGGACCGCTGGATGGACGAGGTGGCAAGGCTGTCAGCGGGCCATCAACTCCAGGTCGAGTCCTTGGCGTTCGACCTGGGGGAGGAGCGCAAGCGATCGCAGGTCGAGCTGGCCTCCTTGGAGCAGCGGACGCAGGAGGATCTCGATGCCGCACAGGCCCGCGCCTTGGGAGAGCTCCGCGCGCTCCGTGAGGAGCACGCGGACGAGCGCGCCGCGCTCCTGGCCATCCAGGCAGAGGAGCGTTCGTCCTGGCAGGACCGGCTCGATGAACAGGAGGGGCGCCGGCGCGAGGAATCTGCGGCTCTCGAGGACGCTCAACGGGCTCGGATCCAGGCCTTGCGGAGCGAGC
This sequence comes from Planctomycetota bacterium, assembly GCA_011524785.1. Lineage (GTDB taxonomy): Bacteria > Planctomycetota > UBA1135 > UBA1135. The sequence continues at coordinate 2,121 of WTJQ01000564.1, forward strand.
TGGAGGGGAGGCTGGACGACGCAGCGAGTCGCGCGTCGAGTGCCGCTGAGGCGTTGGCCGCCGTCCAGACCGAACTGGGGCGTCAGGAGGAGCGCGCCGCCTCGAGTGCAGAGACCAACGCCCTCCTCCGCGAGGAGCTTCAGGGGGCGCGGCGGCGCCTCGAGGGTTTGGAGCGGTCCGAGGCCGAATTGAGGGCCGAGGTGGCCGAAGGCGCCGCACGCCAGGGAGAGCTCGAGGCCCGAGGCGAGGAGCTCGAGCTCAGGCTTGCGGCCGCGCAGCTGCGGGGTGCGAGTCCCGTGGGCGAGGCTTGGGGCCTGGGCATCGCCCGCGAGATCGCCCTGCGCCTGCTCCGGATCCGGTGACCCGTCACCGACTGGGCCACGGGCTCAGCACCCGTGGCCCAGCGAAGAAGAGACCTAGCTGGCCCCCGGTTCGAACGGCCCCCTCAGGGCGCGAACGTCAGCTGCAGACCGACGGTGAAGTTGCTGGTGGGAGTTGGGTTCGTGTCGCGGTGCCAGAGTTGGAAGTTCCAGGTCTCGCCAGGCTGCGGCGCGACCGCGGGGTTCACGGGGATGGACGCCACGCCGAGGTCGCGGGAGAAGGTCCCAGCGCCGTCGGTCTGGCCCACCAGGGCCGTGTAGCGGCCGATGCCGCCCGACAGGCAGATGTTGCCCTGGGAACCGGGAGGCGTCGCGATGAAGCCCTGGCTGGGCGCGACGATGAAGTAGGCGAACTGCGTCGTGGGCAGGCCCGTTGCCGTCAGGACGAGCTGGTCGTCCTGCAGGCGCTGGCTGCCCGTGAGGGACAGCTGCCCGATGTTCCCGGTGCTGTTGATGGCCGCACTGCAGTAGTTGGACGGCGCCGGGGCGGACCAGCTGCCTGCGAGCACGCCGGCGAGGTTGAAGGACGCCGAGATCCCGGAGGCCGGGTCCGTGAAGTCGAACGAGCCCGAGTTGTTGCTCGTGAGGGACACCGTGTTCCCGATGACCGAGATCGAGCCCGGCAGCGGCTGGGGATCGCCGCTGACTCCGGTGAGGTCCGTGACCGTCGTCCCGCCGGTGAGCGGCGCCACGGTCAGGGTCCCGCTCAGGGCCGTCGTGGTTCCCAGGGCGTTGAAGTTGCCGCTCGCGTCGACGGCGAAGGGGGCGCTGGTGAACTCGAGCACCAGGTTGGTCACGTCGATCGTCGCCAGGGGGGGCAAGAACGGCAGGGGGTTGGGGATCACGCCGGACAGGTCCGGGACCACTGCCGCGGCTCCCCCGGGCAGGAACTGCGCCGTCTGGATCGGCTGGGCTCCGGCCGTCATCTGGAGGACGAAGTCGCCCGTGACCGCGAAGCTGGTCGAGGGGTTGCCGTTGATGGGCCCCAGCGAGGAGTTCCCCGACCAGGACCACTGGCTCGCGGACTGGTTGATCGTGAAGGTGACGGGCTCCTGCGCGAGGCAGGGAGTGGCCAGGACGGTGGCGATGAGGAGGTTGCGCATGGGAAGGGCTCTGAGGCCTCCCAAGCGTAGCTGGATTCTCCGAGAATGCAGGAGGCCCCCCCTGGCAGGTGCCAGGAGGGGCCTCCAGAGGCGCTCGAGTCCCGATCAGGGAGCGAAGGTGACCGCCAGGCCCCGGCTGAAGTTGCTCGTCGGGGTGGGGTCGAAGTCACGGTGCCACAGCTGGTAGTACCAGGTCTCACCCGGGCTGATGGAGGCCGGAGGGATGACCGGGATGTTGGAGGTGCCAACGCTGCGGGTGAACAGGCCCGCACCGGTGGACTGCCCGATCAGGCTCGTGTAGCGGCCGATGGTCCCGCTGAGGCAGATGTTGCCCTGGGAGCCGGGGGCGTTCGCGATGAAGCCGTCGGTCGCGGACACGAGGTAGTAGGCGAACTTGTTCGCCGGGAGCCCGCTGGTCTGCAGGGTCACGTCGTCATCGGCGATCGACTGGCTGCCGAGGAAGGCGATCTCACTGACGCCGCCGGTCGAGTTGGGGTTCGCCTCGCAGTAGGCCTGCGGGGCGTCCGGCGTCCAGGTGCCGTCGACCGAACCGGAGAGGTTCATGGTCGCAGAGTTGGTCTGGCTGAGGTAGGTGAAGAAGCCAGACGCGTCACACTGCAGGGAGATGCCGCCCCCGACGGCGGCGATGTTCCCCGAGAACGGTTGGGCCGGGGACTGCTCCCCAGCCATGTCGAGCTCCACGAGGTACGGGTTCCCGTTCCCGCTCGGGTCGATGTTGAGCAGCATCGTTCCGGTCAGCGCCGTAGAGATGCCCGCTGCAGTGAAGTCACCGTTGCCAGCCACGGCGAAGAGCCCCGAGGTGAACTCGACCGTCAGATCGACCACCTCGAAGGTGCCGATGGGCGGCATGAACGGCATGGGATTCAGGATCACGCCGGTCGGGTTGGGACTCACGGTCGCAACCCCACCCGGCACGAACTGTCCGATGGAGACGGGCGTGACGCCGGAGTCGACCAGCAGGTTGACCGTGCCGCCGACGTTGAAGGTGGCCGTCGGGCTTCCCACGACGGGGCCGAAGCTGGAAGTTCCATTCCAGTTCCAGAGGTTAGCAGCGGGGTCCAGGTCGATCGAGACCGGAGCCTGGGCCGCTGCGCTTCCCGCGAGCAGAGCGAGAAGGGGCAGAGTGCGCATGGGGGTATGAGGGGAGAAGAGTTGGAGGGAGGGCTTGATTCCCTGAACGAGCTTGCGAAGGCTCGGAGGGGTCGGGACCACTGCTGCGCAGGAGCCGACTTGGGATACTATCCGGAAACCCCATTGCGAGCCAGACGAGGTTGAATTGAACATTCGTTCAGATAGTTTCCCTGGCAGGACGGCGGCGCGCATAAGCCTCGTGTCAAGAGATCCGGTTCTGGGCCGAGCGACTCGAGCGGCGATCCTCTGCCTCCGGGGGGGGCGAGCAAGGGCCCGAGATGGGGGTCGATGCGTAGGGGGTGTGCGGAAAACCTGTAGCTTCATGCGCCGAGTAT
>WTJQ01000146.1:0-1753 GCA_011524785.1 Planctomycetota bacterium
GTCCCGAATTGGCCCGCGGCCGAGTCCGCTGCTGGAGTCAGCGTGGCTCCATGTCGCAGGCATGTCCGGGCAACGCGCGGAGCAGGCCAGCGCGCGCCGGGTCGTGTGCGCGGCCCGCGTCCCGACCGGTCCACGGCTACCCTGGAGCCCTCGATGCGCTACCAGCCCCGCACGATCGCCCTCCTCGCCGAGGTGGTGCACCCCCCGCTCGCCCCGGACCCGCGGGTGGTCCAGCGTCTGCACAACGAGGCCTATCAGGCCGGCCCCCCGCCCTGGGCCAGCTTCACGCTCGGGGACAGCGGTCCGAGCCTCTCCAACCCCGCCACCCACCCAGGGCACGTCTCGCAGGCCAGCTTCCTCCCGGACCGGCTCCTCGTGCGTGAGGAGCAGTCGGCCGTCACGGTCGAGGAGTTCGCCGAGCGCACGGCCCACCTGGCGGGCCGCTACGCCCAGGAGCGCTCGATCGGCGTCTTCCTGGCCCAGGTGGTCACCCTGCGGACCCTGGTCAACGCCCGGCACCAGCGCGACACCCGCGCCCTGCTCGCCCAGGACCTGATGCGCCTGGGCGACAGCCTGTCGGCGTTCGAGCGTGCGCCCGCGACCGTGGGGCTGCGACTCGCCTTCACCTCGGCCCAGGCCGAGCAGCCCGCGGTCGGCCTCCGGATCGAGTCCTACAACGCGGATCCGCGCAGCCTCTTCCTCGAGGTGCAGGCCACCTACGGCCCCGTCGTCAGCGGCTCGGCCACGGACGCGCTGCGGCAGCGGGTCCACGGGGCCTACGAGGTCCTGCAGAACGAGGTGCTCGAGTTCGTGGCGCGCCACGACCAGCCCCAGGGCGAGGCCGGAGGCGAGGCTTGAGCTCACCGCACTGGCCGTCCTTCGGCGGCACGGCGCTCCTGCTCCTCGCCGCCTGCGCCCCGCCGGTCCCCGAGCGCGCGGACGACACGGGCGAGGTCGACCAGGCCCGCGCGGCGGCGGCCGCCGAGCAGCGCGTCTGGCCCGCTGACGCCGTGCTCGCGGTGGGCGACGAGCCGATCTCGGCCGCGGACCTCGAGGAGTGGGTCGACACCTTCGCCCTCGTGGAGCCCTCGCACTCGCGCCCGGACCACCTGCGCAAGGTCTTGACCAACCGCGTGCTGCACACGCGCGTCGCGCGCCAGGTCGACCCCGAGGGCTACCGCCGCACGCGCCAGCAGGCGGAGCGGGCGCTCGCGGACCTGCGCGCGGGTCGCGGGGTCTCCGCGGAGGGCCCCCAACTCCAGGAGGTCTCCGGCTGCTGGAACGACAAGGACCAGGACATCGGCATGGATCGCTGGGGCCGTGCGCGGGAGTGGAGCACCGGCGAGTGGCACCTCCTGGAGACCCTCGGCGGCTGGACCGTCGTGCGCGTCCTCGACAAGCCCTCCGAGGACGAGTGGCTGCCCAACTCCAACGTGCAGCTCGAGCACGTCACCTGGTACTACCTGGAGCCCAGCACCATGAAGCGGGAGATCGAGGAGGCGCTCACCCGCATGCCCATCCGCGTCCTGGACGAGGAGTGGCGTGACGTGCTTCCTGTCTGGTACCGCCACCTGCTCGTCGACCAGCCCCCCTCCACCGAGACGGCGCCATGATCCTCTCCCTCGCACTCCTGCTCGCCTCCACGGCTCCCAGTCCCTCGCTCGCGCTCCCCACCCCCGGTCCCGCCGCGCGCGCGACCCAGGGCGCGGACGAGCCGGAGCGCCTCGAGGCCTGGCCGAAGCTCGAGGACGCC
>WTJQ01000146.1:1853-3891 GCA_011524785.1 Planctomycetota bacterium
CCAGGGCGCGGACGAGCCGGAGCGCCTCGAGGCCTGGCCGAAGCTCGAGGACGCCGCCTTGGCCAAGCGCGAGGTGGCTCGCCTGCGCAAGGCGCGGACCGAGGAGATGGGAGCCCAGGCCCACGCGGCCCTGGTCGAGCTCGGAGCGGGCTGCGCGCCGCTGCTCATGACCGTCGTGGAGAAGGAGAAGAGGGCCGAGGGTCGCGCCCGAGCCGTGGCCGTGCTCGAGCTCGTCACGGACGCCCGCCACACGCGACTGATCGCGGAGGGCTTCACGTCCCGGAGCGCCTCGCTGCGTACCTGGTCCCTGGGCCGGACCGCTGCCTTCCCCGATCCGGAGCTGCAGGCCGCCGCCGAGAGCGCTCTGACGGCGGCCCGCAAGCGGAAGGCCAAGAAGGGCGAGGAGGAGGAGCTGGACGCAGAGCGTCGCGCCGCCGCCCTCGCAGCGACGGCCTCCGGATCCCTGGACGGGCTGCCGGAGCTCACCGCGCTCGCCCGGGACGACTGGGGCGACTGGGGCTCGGCGGTCCGCACCGCCCTCGAGGGCGCCCGAGGTCCCGAGGCGTCCGCGGCCGTGGTCGCCACCCTCGCGGGCGAGCGCCGTGGGACGGTCGCGGGGCTGCGGCTGCTTGCCGGCTGCGGGGACGCGTCCGCCCTCGCCGCGGTGGGCCAGCACCTGGACAGCAGCGACAACTCGATCCGGATCGAGGCCATCAACGCCTGCCGCGGCATCGTCGACGGGGACCCGCCCCTCGCGCGCCTCTCCGCGTTCGAGGCCATCGAGGTCGCCAAGAAGTGGAAGGGGCGGCTGTGAGACGAGCGCTCTGGACCCCTGTCCTGGCGGGGCTCGCGCTGCTGCTCTCGGGCCTGGCCGTGGCCCAGAAGCCGCTCCACAAGGACCTGCCGCTCAACGACCCGCGGCAGTGCCCCTACTGCGAGGGTGATCCCGAGCGGATGGCCGCCGCGGGCATCGTGAGCCATGGCGGCTTCCCCGTCGGCAAGGGCACGACCGCGACCGTGGACGAGCAGCTGGCGGGGTTCGACGTCTTCTGGATCGAGACGGCGCACCACGCCATCGGGCTGGAGGTCGCCCCCTACAAGGTTCCCGCCAAGGAGCGCGACCGCTTCGAGCGCGACCTGGCCGAGCTGCGCGTCGTGCTGCCGGCGATCCCCGAGAAGATCCGGAGCCTGGACCCCTGGCTCCGCGGCCACCTGTACGCCCACCGCGTGGAGAAGCTCTACGCCTGGATGCAGGAGACCCTCGAGGTCACCGACGAGGTCTTCCCCCAGCGGACGGACGGCAAGTTCGACCCCGCCCAGGGGTACTTCGGCATGGGCCCCTTCCTCGGGATGGCGCGCAAGTACGAGGTCCTGGTCATGACCAGCCAGGCGAGCTGCTCCCAGTGGCTGCTGGAGAACTACGGGATCAAGACCAAGTTCGCCCAGCGCTGGCACGAGGCCGAGCGCGGGGCGCTGATGCTCGTGACTCACCTGGGCGAGGGCGGGCGACGCGTGGACGAGGCCCTGCACGCGCACCTGACCTACAACCTCGTCCAGAACTACCTGAACGGGTACAAGCACTACTCCTACGACAAGCCCGTCTGGATGCTGCAGGGGCTGGCCCACTGGGCCGAGCGTCAGGTCTCACGCCGCTACAACAACTTCGACAGCGGCGAGGGCTCCGCGGGCGAGCGGACGACCAAGGAGAACTGGGAGCCCCCCACCCGCAAGCTCGTCGCCGGCGAGAAGGCCCCCAGCCTCGGGGCGCTGATCCGCATGCGCAGCACGGGGGAGATGGACCTCGAGCGGCACTTCGTGACGTGGTCCATGTTCGACTACCTCCAGCGGGAGCACCCCGGGGCCGTCGGCAAGCTGCTGAACGCCGTGAGCGGGCTGATGACCGCCGAGTACATGCCCGACGGAGGGCGCGTGGGCGAGGCGACCCGCGAGGCCTTCCGCGAGCACCTCGGGATGACGACGGTCGCCTTCGAGCAGCGCTGGCGCGCCTGGGTCCTCGAGACCTACTCGACGCGCTGAG
>WTJQ01000146.1:3991-19543 GCA_011524785.1 Planctomycetota bacterium
GGCGATCACTGCGTGAGCAGCATCGGGCCGTGCGGGTGCCCGTCCAGCGCGGGGTGCACCAGGTAGAAGGGGAGCGACGGCTCCCCGTCCACCGAGCGCACCTCGAAGTCCAGGCGCTCGACCTCCGGCAGGGCGATGGTCAGGAGCCGGTCGGGATCCCCCGAGCGGACGACGGAGCGGTGGGCCACCCCCTCCGCGGTCGTGAGGACGAGCTCGGCCGCCCCCTCGAAGCCGGCGACCGGCCGGACCAGCGCCTCGAAGCGGCGGACGGGCCGCGCGGGGACGAAGGCGAGCTGGGCGGCCCCCTCCTCGCCGTCGCCCGGTCGCAGCAGGGCGTGCGGGAGGTCGTCCTCCCCGTGGTCGGCGTAGGGGTAGCGCTCCCAGCGCACGAAGGCCCCGGGTCCGATCCGGTCCTGCCGGTCGCTCTCGTGGAGGACCATGGAGGGGCCATCGAAGGCCCCCCGCAGGCCTCGCTCGAGCGCCAGGTGCGTCAGCTCGTTGCCCAGGGCCGTGTAGTGCCCCTTCCCGACCTTGCCGGTCACGAAGTAGTCGTCGAGGTCGCGCTCGAAGAGCGCGCGGTCGTCCTCGAGCTCCTCCCAGGCCCGGATCCACGGAATCTGCTGACCTTCGAGGACAGCCTCCAGCCAGCGGAACCGATCCTCCTTGGTGGACACGCCCTCATGCCGCAGCCGATCCCCGAACAGGAGCACGAAGCCGTCGAGCCCGTGGGCGTCGAGGCGGTCCTTCCACTCCAGGAGGCCGGCGGCCATCGCGACCCGCATGGTCTCGAGGCGGGCCTCGATGCCCGAGTCCTCGACCTGGGCCTCCTCGTCCATGAAGAGGTTGCGCTCCAGGAAGCGGGCGCTCCACCAGGGCACCTCGAGCGGGTTCTCGGCGAACCAGGCGCTGCGGTCCAGGGGCGCCGCGGGACGCGCGATCCGCACCTCCCGCTCCCCGGCCGCCTCCAGCACCGGCTTGGGAGCGCCCCGGTACGGCAGGGTGCAGCGGTCCAGGTCGTCGTCGATCAGGAGGCTGAGCACGATGACGGGGTCGCGGTCGGCGAACCGATCGATCAGGTCGAACGAGAGCAGCAGCGCCTGGTCGGTGCCGTAGCCCCCCACGCCGTAGTTGAGGAGCTCGTGGGTCGGGCCGAAGGGGCCCTCCTCCAGGAGGTGCTCGTAGCAGCGGTCCGGCGCCCCCGAGCAGGCGGCGAAGGAGTCCCCCACCAGCAGGACCGGCCGCTGGTCCCCGAGACGGGCCTCGTCCATGTGCTCGCGCGTCTCGGCGTCGAAGCGGCCGCTGGTCCAGCCCAGGACGGGGTCGGGGTCGTCCGGCGGGCCCAGCTCGTGGTGCCCGTTGAGGCGGGCCCGGAGCATCCAGAAGCGCGGGTCGTCGCCGGAGAAGTAGAGCTCCGGGCGCCGCAGGCCGGTCCCCTCGGGGGCCCAGTCCGGGACGAACAGGACGAGGCGGATCAGGCCCTCCAGGCCCAGCGCGCTGACCGCGAGCACCGCCAGGAGGCGGAGGAGGGTGCGCAGGCGGGCTCGGGGCATCGGCAGGGCGTCATCCTAGGGCCCTCGCTCAGCCGGCTCGACCTCCGTTCCGATCGCTCCGATCGCCGTCCCGCTGCGAGCCGCAGCGGACAGGAACGCGCAGTCGGATCGCGATTTGAAACCCCGTTCACGCGGGCGTGGCTATCCTTGGGGGAGCCTCGAATCATGGCCCAAGGAGCGCCCTCTCGGCGCCCTCACTCCAGCCCTGGACGGCATCTGGTCGACAGGGTGGCAGGGCCAAGGACCGGGGAAATCCTCCCGTCCACGTCAGCCTCCACGCTCCCCTCCGCTCGATGATCCAACGCAAGCAGCGCCTGGTGCTCTTCCTGCCCCACCGGGCGGATCCCGACCAGGGAATCCGCGTGGCCGCGGACCTGCTCCCGCTGGAGCTCCTGCAGATCGCCGCCCTCCCCGAGGCGAACGGCTACGAGGTGCACATCGTCGACGCGATGGTGCACGACGACTACATGGAGCGGCTGATGCAGCTCTGCGACGGCGCCCTGCTGTTCGCGAGCTCCTGCATCCTGGGCTTCCAGGTGGCCCACGGCGCCCGCGTGGCCAAGGCCATCCGCCAGCGCTACCCCGACCTCCCCATGATCTGGGGCGGCTGGTTCCCGTCGGTCGCACCCGAGCTCTACTTCGAGGAGGGCATCGCGGACGCCGTCGGCCTCGGCCAGGGCGAGCTGACCTTCTGGGACGTGGTCCAGGCCCTCGACAACGGCGAGGACCTCGCGACCGTTCCCGGCCTCGTCGTCCAGCGCGACGGCAAGTGCGTCTACACCGACCACCGTCCGGTGGTGGGCTTCGACAAGATCCCGGACGCCCCGTGGCACCTGATCGACTACGAGGAGTACGTCGATCGCCAGCAGAACACCGGCGGCTACAAGCTGCGCCACAAGTACCCGGACCCGTGGGAGATGGATCCCAACGAGCCCGTCCGGGGCTTCAGCTACTACTCGAGCTTCGGGTGCCCGGAGCCCTGCACCTTCTGCTGCTCCCCCATCGTCACGGGGCGCCGCTGGAAGGCCATGCCCGGCGAGCTCCTCGCCGACCGGCTGCTCGAGCTGCACGACCGCTTCAACTTCAACGTGATGCGCTTCCAGGACGCCAACTTCGGCGTCGCGGAGAAGCGCTCCAACGAGTTCTGCACGCGCCTGATCGACGCCGGCTCCAAGTTCTGGTGGTCCGGCTGCTACGAGATCGAGACGGTCCACCGCTACAAGCAGGAGTCGATGGACCTGATGCAGGAGTCCCGCTGCCACATGATCGGCGTCGGGGCCGAGGCCGGCTCCGCCGAGCAGCAGGAGAAGATCAAGAAGAACATCGACGTCGGCCACTTCGAGTACTCGCTCGGGGAGATGAACCGGCGCAACATCACGACGGGCCTGTCGTGGATCATCGGGTACCCGACCGAGACGCCCGAGTCGATGCTCGAGACCCTGCGCGTCGCCGCGGAGATGAAGTACCGCTTCCCCCGCTCGGCGTCGGACGTCTACCCCTTCCGCCCGATCCCGGGCACCGAGGACTTCGACAAGTCCGTCGAGATGGGCTACCGCCCGCCGACGGACCTCGAGGGCTGGGGCGCCATGCTCGAGTACCGCCTCGAGATCGACGACCTGCAGCTGCCCGAGGAGGTCATCCGCACCTGGCGCCGCTACGGCGTCGCGTCGACCTTCTACGACGGCCTGGCCAAGGAGGGCGCCGGCTGGGTCCGCGGCCTCATGCAGCGCATCAGCGGCTGGCGCCTGCGCAACAACAACTACGCGATGCCCGTCGAGGGTCGCCTGTTCCACGCCTACGTCAAGGCCACGAACCAGACCCTCAAGAAGCCCCCGGTGGTCGCCCCCACCGAGGATCTCGACCGCACCCCTGGGGTCACGCCCTCCGCTCCTCTCTGATCGATGATCCAACGCAAGAAGCGCATCGTCCTGTTCCTCCCCCACCGGGCCGACCCCGGCCGGGGTGAGCGGTTCAGCGCGGACCTGCTCCCGCTCGAGCTGCTCCAGATCGCGTCGGGCCCCGTGGCCGATGGCTACGAGGTCGTGATGATCGACGCGATGATCGAGGAGGACTACAAGGAGAAGGTCCTCGAGGCCTGCGACGGCGCCCTGCTGTTCGCCTCCTCCTGCATCCTCGGCTACCAGGTCTACGACGGCTACGTGGTCGCGAAGATGGTCCGGGAGCGCTTCCCCGACCTGCCCATCGTGTGGGGCGGCTGGTTCCCCAGCGTCACGCCCGAGATGTACTTCGAGTCCGACATCGCGGACGCGGTGGGCATCGGCCAGGGCGAGGTCACCTTCCGCGAGGTCGTCCAGGCCATCGACCACGGCACGCCCCTCGACGACGTGCCCGGGCTGGCCCTGCCCCGCGACGGCAAGACCGTCTACACGGCCCACCGCGACGTGGTCGGCTTCGACAAGCTGGAGCGCGTCCCGTGGGAGCTGCTCGAGTACGACCGCTACGTCGACCTGCAGCTCAAGCCCTCCTACAACCAGAAGGTCCGGCACCGCTTCCCGCTGCCCGGCCACTGGACCCCCGAGAACCCGCCCAAGGGCTTCTCGATGTTCTCGAGCTTCGGCTGCCCCGAGCCGTGCACCTTCTGCTGCTCGCCGCTCGTGACCGGCCGCCGCTGGAAGGCGATCCCGGGCAAGCAGCTGGCAGAGGAGGTCGCGGAGCTGCACCAGCGCTTCGGCTTCGACGTGCTGCGCTTCCAGGACGCCAACTTCGGCGTGGCCGAGAAGCGGACGCGCGAGTTCTGCGAGACGCTCGTCGACCTCGACGTCCCGATCCACTGGAACGGCACGATCGAGATCGAGACGATCATGCGGTACAAGAAGGAGACGCTCGACCTGCTCGAGGACTCCAAGTGCCACCTGCTGTGGCTCGGTGCCGAGACCGGCACCAAGGACATGCAGGACCGCATCAAGAAGTTCATCGACATCGAGAACATCCCGAAGGCGATCGGCGAGCTGGTCAACCGCAACATCACGCCCGGCGCCTTCTGGATCATCGGCTACCCCGGCGAGACCCAGGAGTCGATGGAGGCCACGCTCAAGCAGGCCGCGCGCGTCAAGCACCTCTACCCCCTCTGCGGCTCGGACGTGTACCCGTTCCGACCGATCCCCGGGACCGAGGACTTCCGCCAGGCGGTCGAGCTCGGCTACCAGGCGCCGCAGTCCTTCGAGGAGTGGGGCGGCTGCTTCGAGTACAAGTACAACAGCCAGAACACGGAGCTCCCCGAGGCCGTGCGCCACACCTGGCAGCGCTACAACAACACGGCGGCCATCTACGACATGCACGTGCAGGAGGGCCCCCTCTGGATGCGCAAGCTGCTGTCGAAGATCGCCGGCGAGCGCCTCAAGCGCGGGGTCTACGACTTCCCCATCGAGCAGAAGCTGTTCGACCTCTACGTGCGCATGACGGGCCAGACCCAGAAGGGCGACCACGTCAGCCAGGAGTACGCCCAGCTCCAGCCCGAGACGCACGCGCGCCTCGTCGAGGAGCACGGCGCGAGCGCCTGAGGACACGGCGCGGACGCCCAAGGACACAGCGCGAGTGCCTGACGGCATCCCAGCGGCGCCGCCGAACAGCGCGCGCCGACCTCACGCGGCCCGAGCCCTCGGCTCGGGCCGCGCTGCGTTGGGGCCAGCGGTCCCCCGGCTTCCTCTACGATGCCCCGATGAAGCCGCTCACCCCCTGGATGCTGCTCTCCATTGCCGGCGTCGCCGCCTTCGCCGCCGCGCCGCGGCAGGAGGAGGAGCCGCCCCTGACCCTGCGGATCTCCGGGCTGGGAGAGCCCATGCTCGTCCAGGACGGGGAGCCGTTCACGGTGGAGGTCGGCGGCGAGGAGCGGACCCTGCGCGTCGAGGTGCAGGACACGCGCCAGCTGTGCACCCCGGAGGTCTGCCTCGAGTACCCCAGCGGCTTCGGGTTCGAGTACGACCCGAGCGAGGGCTCGGAGACCTGGACCCTCGATGGGACCGACGCGACCCTGCTGGTCCAGGTCAATCCCGTCTCCTCGCACCCGGAGGACATGGCGAGCGAGTACTTCGCCTACTTCGCTGCGATCGCCGATGGCGACGTCGAGGAGCAGGAGCCCATCGAGCTGGAGGTCGAGGGCCTGCGCCTGCAGGCCTTCCGAGCGATCATGCCCTGGAACGAGATGGAGTTCCGCCTCGACCTCTACGCCGTCCTGAAGGACGAGAAGGGTCGCTGGGCCACGACCTTCCTGATCGTCCAGGAGGTCGCCGACCGGGGCGACGAGGAGTCCCGCGAGGTCACCGAGGCCCGCGAGCTCCTGGCGCGGACGCTCACCGCCAACCGCTGAGGCCCGGGTGCTGTCTGCGGTCGACTGGCTGGTCGTCGCCACCTACGGCGCTGGCCTGGCGCTGATCGGTCGCTGGGCCGCGCGCGAGGGCGGCGATCCGTTCCTCGCGGACCGCCGGGTCCCGGCCTGGGCGGCGTCCTTCAGCGTGGTCGCCACGGTCCTGAGCGCGGCGACCTTCGTGGGAGGCCCCCAGCAGGCGTTCCGGGGGGACTGGACCTACATGGTCTTCAAGCTGGCGGGGCTGCCGGCGCTGGTGATCGTTGGGCTGCTCTTCCTGCCACGCTTCTACGCGGCCGGGACCGCCAGCATCTACGGGGTCCTGCGCCAGCGATACGGAGAGGCCGCGGGCCGCGACGCCTCGCTGGCCTTCCTCGGGGGCCGCCTGCTGGCGAGCGGGGCGCGCCTCTTCATGGCGGGCATCCCCCTCTCCTGGGCCCTGTTCCAGTCCGCGGAGCTCCCGCAGCTCGCCCTCTCGATCGCCCTCGTCGCCGCGGCCACGGGCCTGTACGCGGTGCGGGGAGGCATGCGCGCCGTGGTCTGGACCGACGTCCTCCAGGCCCTCGTCGCCGTGGCGGTCGGCGTCGCGGGCCTCGTCACGCTGTGGGGCCAGCTCGACCTCCCGCTCGAGGAGGTGCTGCGGCTGCTCCAGGACGGCGAGCGGGACAAGCTGCGCGTGTTGGACCCGTCCACCGCGCCGGACGCGAGGTTCACGATCTGGACCGGGCTGCTCGGGCTCCCGCTCTTCCTCGTGGCCGCCTACGCGGTGGACCAGGACCACGTGCAGCGCCTGATGACCTGCCGCACGCCGCGCGAGGCCCTGTGGGCCGGCGTGGGGAGCAACCTGATCGGCTGGCCCGTCACGCTGCTGTTCCTCGCCCTCGGCTCCCTGCTCTGGGTCGCGGCCGAGACCCAGGGCACGGCCCTCGTCGACGCGAGCGGCGACGATCGCGCCGTGCTCGTGCAGTACATGCTGGCCGAGCTGCCCCTCGGCCTGCGGGGCCTGATGGTCGCCGGCGTGCTCGCCGCCGCCATGAGCAGCCTCGACTCCGCCCTCAACGCCATGGCGGCGACCACCCTCGAGGACCTGGTGGAGCCGCGCCGCGCGCGCCGCGGCCAGCAGCCCCTCACCACGGACGAGCGCTCGACCCTCGCGCGGCGCCTCTCCCTCGGCTGGGCCCTGACCCTCGGAGCCCTCGCCCTCCTCCTGGCAGCGTGGCAGGAGGGCAGCGGCAGGACGCTGCTCGAGTTCGCCCTGGGCGTGATGAGCTACGCCTACGCCGGCCTGCTCGGCGTGTTCGTCGTGGCGCTCTTCACGCGCCGCGGGAGCGCCGCCAGCGTGCGGAGAGGGCTCGTCACCGGCGCCCTCGTGATCCTCGCCACGGAGCCCCGGGTCCAGGGTCTCGTCCTCGACTCGACCGCCCTGGCCTTCCCCTGGCGCCTCACGCTGGGCACCCTCCTCGCCGCGGCTGTCACCCTCGGCGCGTCGGACGCGCCGAGGGGCAAGATCACAGCTCCTTGAGCGCCGCCAGCAGCTCGGTGAGCTTCTTCTTGCCGTCGCCGAAGAGCATCATCGTGCTCGAGCGGTAGAAGAGGTCGTTGTCGACCCCGGCGTAGCCCGGCGAGAGGGAGCGCTTCACGATGATCGTCGTGCGCGCCTTCTCCACGTCGAGGATCGGCATCCCGCCCAGGGGACCACTGGGGTCGGTGTGGGCCGCCGGGTTGACGGTGTCGTTGGCGCCCACGACGAGCGCCACGTCGCACTCGCTGAAGGCGCTGTTGATGTCGTCCAGCTCGTACAGCTTGTCGTAGGGCACGTTGGCCTCGGCCAGCAGCACGTTCATGTGCCCCGGCATGCGGCCCGCGACCGGGTGGATCGCGTAGCGCACCTCGGTGCCGTTGGCCTCGAGCTCGTCGGCGATCTCCCGCACCACGTGCTGGGCCTGGCTGACCGCCATGCCGTAGCCGGGCACCACGATGGCGAGGCGCGCGCCGTCGAAGGTCATGGCGGCCTCGTCGGCCTCGTAGCCCCGCGCGGTGCGCTTCTCGCCCGTGCCGCCGCTGCCGGCCGCGGCCCCGTAGGCCTTGAACATCACGTCCTTGAAGGGGCGGTTCATGGCCTTGCACATGATCCCGGTCAGGATCAGGCCGGCCGCGCCCACCAGGGAGCCCGAGATGATCAGGGCGTTGTTCCCGACCACGAAGCCGGTGGCGCTGGCCGCCACGCCGGAGAGCGAGTTCAGGAACGAGATCACCACCGGCATGTCCGCGCCGCCGATCGGAGCCACGAAGGCCACGCCGAGCAGGCAGGAGGTGGCGGTGAGGGCGATCAGCCAGGTCGTGCTGGCCGGGTCCCCGAGCAGCATGGCGGCCGAGACCACGGCGCCGGCCAGGAGCAGCGCCTTGACGGCGTTCCCACCGGGCAGGGCCAGCTTGTCGTTCCACTTGCCCGACAGCTTCAGCATCGCGACCACCGAGCCGGTCAGGGTCGTCCAGCCGATCAGGCTCGAGGCGCCGACGCCCACGAGGAAGACGGCGCGCCAGAGGGCGTAGCCCGGGACGGGATCCCCACCATCGGCCGCGGCCATCTCGGGCGCGAGGCGCACGAGCTCGGCGAGGCCCACGAGGGACGAGGCCGCGCCCCCGAAGCCGTTGAGCAGCGCGACCAGCTCGGGCATGCCCGTCATCTCGACGCGCTTGGCCATCAGCAGCCCGACGGCGCCGCCGGCCGCGAGGCCCAGCCCGACGAGGCCCCACTGGACCCCGGCGTCACCGGCCTCGGCCTGCATCTGCACCACGGTGATCAGGACGGCCAGGAACATGCCGGCCGCCCCGAGCTGGTTGCCGCGGACCGCGGTGCGGGGCGAGCCCAGGCCCTTGATGCCCAGGATGAAGAGCGCGGCGGCGACCAGGTAGCCCAGGTCGGCGAGGTGGGTGATCGAGTCCATCTCAGCGCTCCTTCTTCTTGAACATGGCCAGCATCCGGCCGGTGACGAGGAAGCCGCCGACCACGTTGATGGTCGCCAGGGCCAGGGCGAGGACGCCGATGCCCGCGGCCAGGCTGCTGCGCCCTCCCTCCATGGCGACGTTGGCCGCCACGAGGGCGCCGACGATCGTGATGCCGCTGATGGCGTTGGCCCCGCTCATGAGGGGCGTGTGCAGGGTCGGCGGGACCTTCGAGATCAGCTCGAAGCCCAGGAAGATCGAGAGCACGAACACGGACAGGGCCGCGATCAGCACCTCGGGGGAGAGGGTCGGGAGGGCTGCGATCATGACTGGGTCTCCTGCTTGGCGCCGAGGGCCTCCTGGACGCGGGGGTGGACCACCGCGCCGTCCTTGGTGACGACCGCGCCCGCGAGGATCTCGTCCTCGAGGTCGATGGACAGGGCGCCGTCCTCAACGATCAGGCCCAGGAGCGCCACCAGGTTCTGGGCGAAGAGCTGGCTCGTGGTGGAGCCGACCGAGGCCGGCAGGTTGCTCGGGCCGAGGATCGTCACGCCGTTCACGACGACCTCCTCCCCGGGCTTGGAGTACGCGCAGTTGCCGCCGCTGTCCGCGGCCATGTCCACCACGACCGCGCCGGGCTTCATGCCCTCGACGACGTCCTCGGGGATGAGGCGAGGCGCGCGGCGCCCCGGGACCTGGGCGGTGGTGATCACCGCGTCGGCGGCCTGGATCACCTCGGCCATGAGCTTGGCCTGCAGCGCCTTCTGCTCGTCGGTGAGCTCCTTCGCGTAGCCCCCGGAGTCCTGCTGGTCGCCCACGCCGAGATCGAACTCGACGAACTTGGCGCCGAGGCTCTCGACCTGCTCCTTGGTGTCGGAGCGGATGTCGTAGGCCTCGACCACGGCGCCCAGGCGCCGCGCGGTCGCGATGGCCTGCAGCCCGGCCACCCCTGCCCCGAGGATGAAGACCTTCGCGGGCCGCACGGTCCCGGCCGCGGTCATCATCAGAGGGAAGAGCTTGGGGCTGGCGGTGGCCGCCATCAGGACGGCCTTGTAGCCCGCCACGTTCGCCATCGACGAGAGCACGTCCATGGCCTGGGCCCGGCTGATCCGAGGGACCAGCTCCAGAGCGATCCCCGTGATGCCCGCCTCCGCGAGGGCCTGGACCCCGGCCGGGTTCCCCAGCGGGTCCATGGTGCTCGCCAGGACCTGGCCCGCGCTCAGGCGTCCGGGCTCGGGCGCCTGGACCGCGAGCACGACCTCGGCGCTCCCGGCCTCAGCGGAGACCTGGGCCCCCTTGGCCTCATAGGCGTCGTCGAGGAAGCCCGAGGCCACTCCGGCTCCCGGCTCGACGAGGACCTCCACGCCCAGCTTGAGCAGCTTGGGCACGGCATCCGGAACGAGGGCGACGCGTGTCTCTCCCTCCCTGGTCTCCTTGAGGACTCCGATCTTCATCCGGCGATCTCCGCGCGGCGCTCCGCGCTCCGGCGCGGCGGGGAGCCACTCCGGGGGCTGCATGTTCCCGATGCCTCCGGGCGAGGGCAACAGGATCCCGCGGTCCCTGGCCTCGGAGGAGCGAGTTCGGCGCTCGACCGGGCCTCAGTCGTCCTCCGACTTCGCCTGGCCGCCCTCGCCGGCGTAGCCCATGGCGTCCAGCTCCGAGCGCTCGCTCTCGGACAGGTCGAAGCCCAGGGTCGAGTCGTTGGGGTAGCGCCGGATCCAGGCCTCCAGCTCGGCCTCGAGCCGGGTCACCTCCTCGGGCCGCTCCGCCGCGAGATCGACCAGCTCCCCCGGATCCGCCGACAGGTCGTAGAGCGCCGTCCGGAAGCCCGAGGCACGGCCCCCCTCGGTCGGCACGACGAGCTTCAGGCCGGTGGCCACCTCGCGCACCGCGCGGTGCTGGAACACGGCCGAGTAGACGAAGGCACGCTCCTCGGCCGGCTCTCCCTCGAGGCGCGGCAGCTGGCTGCGTCCGTGGAGCCCCCAGGGCCGCTCCAGCCCGGCGAGGTCGAGCAGCGTCGGGAACAGGTCCACGTTCTCGACGGGCTCGGGGACGCGCAGGCCGCGCGGGACGCCTGCCCCCCACAGGAGGAACGGCGTGCCGATCAGGCTCTCGCGCATGTAGACGCCGTGCTCGCGGTAGAAGAACTTGAAGGGCGGCAGGGTGCTCCGCTCCACGGCGGGCAGCGGCGTCAGCTCCTCGAAGAGGGACTCGCCGTGGTCGGAGACCAGCGCGAAGACCGCGTTCGGGCCCACGCCGCGCTCCGCGAGTCGCTCCACCAGCAGGCCCAGCTGGCGGTCCGCCTCCCGAACGTCCCGGGCGTACAGACCGCGCTCGCGCTGCAGGCGCAGGAGCCCCTGCTCCCAGCCGGGGTCCTCGGCCGGCGCGGGCGGGCCCTCGCGGAGGAACTGCTCGCGCTGCTCCGGGCGGATCGGCTCGGCGCGGCCGAGCGGGAGCTCATCCTCCAGCTCGGGCCGGAGGTCGTAGGGGAAGTGGGGCTCCATCGCGTGGACCACGAGGAAGAGCGGAGGCCGCTCTCCGTCCTGCTCCGTGAGGGCCTCGTCCAGCAAGGGCCACAGCGCCTGCTGGAGGTCGTCGAGGTCGCGCGCGAGCCGCTTGTTGGGGCGCTCGGGGTTGGGCTTGTTGGAGACGTCGTAGCGGTCGTAGCCGCGGGTGAACCCCGCCTCCTCGCCGAGGAGGGTGTTCGCCACCACGGCCACGGTCCGATAGCCCGCCTCCTGGAAGCACTCGGCAAGCGTTGGTGCCCACTCGAACATGCGATCCCGGTACGAGGTCACGTACCGACCCGAGAGCATCGAGACCATGGAGGGCTTGGTCCACGAGCACTGGGAGGTGTTGTCCTCGAAGACCACGCCGCCGGCTGCCAGGGCGTCCAGGACGGGGGTGGTCGGGCGGTCGAACCCGTAGCAGGACATGTAGTCACTGCGCAGCGTGTCGACGACCAGCAGGACCACGTCCGGCGGGGCCTGGGCCTCCGCTCCGCCGGGAGCACACCCGCCCGACAGGAGGGCCAGGCCCAGCAGGGCGCCCAGTCCGCGGGTTGAGGGGGGCGGGGCTGCGTTCCTGGAGTACGCCATCGAGGGTCCGCGGGGCGGGTCCGAACTCTAGCAGAGGGGCTCGAGGCTCCTCACGCACTGAGAAGGGGCACTGACAAGGGGCACCGCGAGGGGGCACCGCGAGGAGTCACTGCGGACCCCAGCGAGCCCGCGGCGCGGACGCGGTCCGGTCCGGTCCGGTCCGGTCCGGTCCGGTCCGGGACTCGCGTCCGCCCGGTGTCCGAGGATCAGGAATTGGAACCTGGCTGGGCAACCGAGCGTCGGAGCCAGCGCATCCCTCCTACACCATGGAGCACGAGGCAGGCGCCGACCCCGTCCTCTATCCTCTCACTCACCGCCATGTCCCTCACCGACTCTCGCCTGCTCCTCGTCGAGGACGACCACCGCATCCGCTGCGAGCTGCTGGAGGCTCTCCACCAGGAGGGTCTGGACACCCAGGTGGCCGTGTCCCTCCAGGACGCGAAGGCGGCTCTCGAGCACCAGTTCGGGGCTCTCATCCTCGACCTCGGGCTGCCGGACGGCGACGGCCTCGACCTCGTGCGCGAGCTGCGCTCCGCCGGTCGCGGGGTGCCGATCCTGATCCTCACGGCGCGCGACGCGCCGGAGCAGCGCGTGGCCGGCCTCGAGGCCGGGGCCGACGACTACGTCGTCAAGCCGTTCCACCTGCCCGAGCTGATGGCTCGGGTGCGCAACCTGCTGCGCCGCTCCGGCCGCTCCTTCGGCACCGGCCCGGTGACCCACGGCGCCCTGGTGCTGGACCCTGAGACCCGCCAGGCCACCAAGGCCGGCGAGCTGCTGACCCTCAAGCCTCGCGAGTTCGAGCTGCTCCTGTTCCTCGTGCGCCACCCGGGGCGCACCTTCACGCGCGACCAGCTCCTCGACAAGGTCTGGGGCGCCGACTACAAGGGGGACGCCCGCACGGTGGACCTGCACGTCCGCCGCGTGCGGGCGCGCATCGAGGACGACCCCGGTGACCCGCAGCTGATCCACACCGTGTGGGGCGTCGGGTACCGCATGGTCGAGCCGGCGACCTCCAGCTGAGCCCCATGGAACCCGACGACGCCACCGGCCCGCTCGTGCGCCCGTGGCGTCGGCTGCCGGTCCGGTTCGCTCTCCTGCTGGTGGTGCTGCTGCTCGCGACGTACGAGGCCGGACCGCTCCTGCAGGGCCTGGGTGAGACCCTGCTCGATCGCGTCTCGCCGCTCGAGGAGCCCGCCCCGATCGAGCGTGAGCAGCCCTTCCTGAACGGGATCGTCCAGGAGCCCTACGTCGACCTGCTCCATGTCCCCGCCGACGAGAGCAGCCTGATCCACCGCCTGATCGACTGGGCGGAGCTCGACGACGAGGGGCGCCTCGTCCCCCCGCCGGCGGCGGTCGAGCAGCTCTCGGCCGAGCTGGGCGTCTTCGGTCAGGGCTTCGCATGGTGCGACCCCGAGGGCCGGCTCCTCGCTGCCACGCCGGGGCTCGGCCTGACGGTGGGCGAGGTCTTGGGGCTCGACGCCCTCGCGGTGGGCTCCGGGGTGCTGGACGGCGCCCTGCGGGAGCCCGGCCACCCGAACGTCTGGCAGGCGGCCTACCCGGTCCACCTCGACGGCCAGCTCGTGGCCCAGGTCCGGCTCTTCACCCTCAGCCGGCCGCTCGAGGGCTTCCTCGCCGAGGGAGGCCTCGAGGACGAGCCCGACCCGGCCCTCAGCCCGGCGCGGCGCGAGCGGCGTGCGTTCCTGGCGGCTGTGATCGAGCTCCTGCTGTTCGTCCTCGTGGCCGCCATCGGGAGCGTGTCCCTCTCCCGGGTGGTGACGCGCCGGCTGTCCGACCTCGCGACCCGCGCGGCCGTCCCGCTGGACGACGCCAGCGTGGAGGAGGCGCTCCCCGTGGAGGGCGAGGACGAGGTCGCGCTGCTCGCGACCGCCCTCACGGACCTGCGCAAGCGCGCCCGCGACCTGATCGCCTCCTTGACCGAGCAGGACGCAGAGCGGCGTCGCTGGATCGCCCTGGTGTCGCACGACCTGCGGACCCCCCTGACCGCCCTCACCACCTGCCTGCAGACGGCCCTGGCCGACCTGGACCAGGTCCCGGAGGGTGCCGCTCGCGCGGCCGTCGTCCGCCGGATGCAGCTGGCGCTGACCGACGCGCAGCGCCTCCGTACCCTCACGGACGACCTGCTCGACTTCGCGCGGCTCGACACGGAGAAGGCGCTCGTGCTCGAGCCGGTGCCGCCGGGTGAGCTGGCCCGCCAGGCCGCGGCCGTCATGCAGGGCTTCGCCGACCAGACCGGACACGTCCTCGAGGTCGAGATCGCGCGCGGCCTCGCGACCCTGGAGGCCGACGGCGGCCGGCTCCTGCGGGCCCTCGAGAACCTGATCCGGAACGGGCTCGAGCACGCGGGCTCCCGCGTGCGCCTGCGCGTCCACGCGGAGGGCACCGAGGAGAGCCCGGAGATCGTCTTCGAGGTGACGGACGACGGACCCGGGCTCGACGTCGGGCCGACCGGGGAGATCGACTGGGACGCGCTGGCCCAGCGCAAGCAGCGGCCCGACTCCGCGGGCCTCGGCCTCGCCGTGGTCCGGCGCGTCGCCGCCGCCCACGGCGGCCGACTCGAGGCCGACAACGGCGGTCTCGCGGGCGGTGCCCGACTGGCGCTCCGCCTGCCGCTGTCCTGAGCGCCCGCGGCGAGCGGATCAGCCCCCGAACAGGTAGTCGCTCTCGCTGGACCAGGCCATGTAGCGGAAGGCCGGCACCAGGCGCAGGACCTCGTCCATGAGGATGCCCGGGACCTCCTCGGTCAGGACCGCCTCGCGCGCTGCCGGGTCCGTGGGCACGGGCCAGCGACGCTCGAGGACCAGCTGGTGCTCGCCCGGGGTGTAGTGGCGCAGGTACTCCTCGACCTGCTCCAGCGTCAGGCTCCCGCAGCGCCACTCCCCCTTCCAGTCGGCGAGGCCCAGCCGGAAGCCGTCCAGGGTGTTCAACACCTGCAGCCAGCCCTCCGGGCCCTCGGCCTTGGTGCGTCGAACCAGGTTCTGGCCGTCGTACCAGGCATCGGGGTGGATGCGCAGGCTGACCTCGAGCGCACCGTGCTCGACGGCGATGCACAGGTAGAGGTTCTTGTAGGCCTGGTCGAGGTCCTTGGCGAGGTCCGCGCCGAGCACGCGCTTGAGCTTGGTCTTGGCCGCCTTCGGACGGACGAGGTAGGCCCACAGGCGACTGACCCGATTGCCGTTGAACTGGTGCGGGTTGTGGATGCTCGTCCGCGGCTCGAGGGGCAGGTCGGCGGCCTTGGAGCGCTTCGCGACCTCCTTCGCCATGGCCAGGAGGCGACGCCGGGCCCGCAGCCGGTGGTCGTTGTACTCGGCGCTGCGGCAGCGCCCGTCGGCGAGGGCCTCGAAGTCCCAGGGCTCGAAGGGCCCCAGGGCGGCGGCGGTGGGTTCGTCCTTGGAGGGGGGCACGCGGATTCGGGGGGCTCGCAGGTATCCTGGGTGGTGAGCCGTCCCCACGGGCACCCGGACCTCGCGCGGCGAGGATACCCAGGGCCCGGGCTCCCCCGGTCCCCATGAAGCTCGGTCACTTCGAGTTCGACCCGGCGAGCGATCGCCTGGGTGAAGGCCCCCTGTCGGAGGTCTTCCGCCGCTATCCGCAGATGACCGACCTCGAGATCCGC
>WTJQ01000203.1 GCA_011524785.1 Planctomycetota bacterium
GGCTGGCACTGCTCGAGCAGGGGCTCGAGGGAGGGGTGCAAGGGGCGGCGACGTGCTGCCTCCCGCGGAGCCTGGAAGCCGGTGGAGGCCCAGGTGTTCGCATACCAATGAGGGGCCCAGGCCCCGTCCCGAGGGTGAGGTCCAGCGGGCCACTGCAGCATGGCGGGGTCGTATGCGACGCCGGCTGTGGAGCACAGCGCCTGGAGCGCCTGCTCGGGGTCGCGCGCGAGGTCGGCGGAGTCCACGACGAGGGGCGGCTGGCCGTGCTGAGCGTGGAACCGGTCGAAGAGCTCCACCTGCTGGGGGAGGCCCGTGTCCTCGAGGGCGAACTCGGGCAGCTTCTGGTCCAGGGACGCCAGCATGGCCCTCGGCTCGCGGATCAGGAAGGCGTGGGCCTGCCCCTGCATCCACGTGCGGTCCATCCCCGGGAGGAGGTGGTGCGCCATCTGCTTCTGGTAGCCCAGGTCGTGACCGCTCGGGAGCGTCGCCTGGAGGTCGGCGATCACCTCAGCCTCTGCGATCGGCTGGCTTGCGAGGATCTCGGCCTGCATGGGGTGCTGCTTCCCCGTCGAGGTGAGGTAGTGCGCGTAGAACGGCTCGTCCCAGACCTGGGTACCGGGGCGGCTCGAGAAGGCGCGCATCAGCGCGGTCGAGAGGTTCCGGGGTCCGGACCAGACGGCAAGCAGAGCGGCCATCCGAGGAGCCTACTCAGGTGCTGTTCTCCGCGCGAGCGACCGTGAGCACTCCCGCGGCGACGACCGGAGCTGCGAGGAGGACCGGGAGCCCCGGAACCTCTCCCAGGATCACCCAGGCGAGGATGGAGGCGAGGAGGGGCTCACCCAGGGCCGCCAGGGACACCATCACGGCTGTCAGTGACTGCAGCGCCCAGTTCAGGAGAGAGTGTCCCACCAACTGGGGAACGAGCGCGAGGCCCAGGACAGGGATCCACTCCGCGAGGTCAGCAGGGACCTCTGCCCGTCCCGAGAGGCCGGCCGCGAGGGCCAGGGCGAGCGCGGCCACGCCGTAGCAGACGCAGAGGTAGGTCACGAGAGGTGCCTCCCGGACCACACCGCGCCCGGCCAGGGTGTACCCGGCCCAGCCCAGGGCACCGAGCAGCGCGAGTGCTGGCCCCAGCGCGCCCAGCATGGTGGGGCCGCCGGGAGCGAGGAGCGCCTCGATGAGGGGGAGCCCCACGGCGCCGGCCAGACCGAGGCCGAGCCCGAGACGGGCCCGCGCGGCCACCACCTCCCCGTTAACCCTGTTGCTCAGCAGGGCCACCCAGAGCGGGGTCGTGTTCACGAGCAGGACGCTGACGGCGACGCTCGTGTGGTCCAGGGACCACAGCCAGGCTCCGAAGTGGAGCGCGAGCAGGAGCCCGGCAAGGAGGGACCGTCCGACGGGCAGCGCGCTCCAGCCACCCGCGCGAAGGGCGGGTCCCACCAGGAGCAGGCCTGCAATGCCGCAGCGCCAGCCAGCCTTGGAGAGCGGGTCGAGCTGCGAGTGGCGCGCGAAGATCGAGCCCGTCGCGACCGCTGTGACCGCGAGGATGAGGCCGCCGGTCAGCGTGCCGACCGAGCGGCTGCGGGGTGCACCTCGAGGAGCGGCCATCCACGGATCATGGCGTGCCGAGGGGGTGGCTGGGCGGCTGGAGAGGCCGGGAGCCGGGGAAGAGTCCTGAGGGGTCCCTGGAACGAGCCCGGGGGCCGCGGCGTAGGCCACGACCCCCGGGAGAAGGTGGCTGGGCGGTTGGACCGCCCGAGGATCACTGGAAGGTGATCGAGACTCCGTTGGTGAAGTTCGAGACTGCGCCCACGTCGCGGAACCAGGTCGAGAAGTTCCAGGTGTCGCCCGGTTGGACCGCGTTCACGCCGCTGACGGGCCAGTTGGCGTTCAGGGGGAGAGCGAGCTCGAAGGACCCGCCACTGCCCGAGTTCTTGATCTGGCCGGGAGCGCTGAAGCGGCCGATCTGTCCGGTGACGCAGAGGATGCCCTGCGAGACGGGGACGCTCGCCTGCGATGCGCTGACGATGAACAGGCCGAACTGACTCGGAGGCAGGAGGGTCGCCCGGAGGGTGACGTTGTTGGCCGACGCGTTCACGGAGCCCTCGGCCTGGATGAGGCCCGGGAAGCCGGTGCTGTTCGTGTTGGCCGTGCAGTAGGGCGTGCCGATGGGGCCGCTTCCGCCGCCGGTGTTGGTGTCGTTGATCCAGAGGTCGGTGCCGCTGCAGCGCCCGATGAGGATGTCGTTGTCCCCGTCGTTGTCGAGGTCGAACACGGCGACGTCGTGGGTGCCGGTCATGTCCGAGGTGCTCATTCCCGTGAAGCCGCGATCGCCGCCGCCGGACTCCTCGTGGAGGGTCACGAAGCCGCCGACCGTGCCGCCACGGTTGTGGTAGATGTGCAGGCGACGGCTGCAGCTGGGGATGTCGACGTCGACATCACAGATCAGCACGTCGTTCCAGTTGTCGCCGTCGAGGTCGACGATGAGGTTGTTGGAGCCGAAGCCGTCGTCGGTGTTGTAGGTGTAGGCCGAGGACCAGTTGACGCGACCGAAGGCGTCGTTGCCCTGGTTCAGCATGTAGCGGTCGGCGCCGTCGTCCGAGATCACCACGTCCGGCTTCCCGTCCTGGTTCAGGTCGCCCACGTTGGTGTGGTACGGAGCGCCGAGGTAGGGCTCCTGGAACTGGTTGAACATCCCCTGGGAGTTGGGGTTGTTGTAGGCGACCGACATCTTCGGACCCGAGGCCCCCGTGGAGCCGAGGGCGGTGTCCTTCACGATGTCTGCTGCGCCGTCGCCGTTCATGTCTGCGATGACGGCCGAGACGCCGAAGCTCGAGTCGAGCATGGCGGGGGTCATGCGCGACGAGGACTCGTCGAGGAAGTTCCCGCTGCCGTCGTTGATGAGCAGCCGGTCGTTGAGGTCGACCACGGCGCTCTGGTGGTAGTGCGCGAAGTAGAGGTCCGGGTAGCCGTCGCCGGTGACGTCGCCGATGCCCACGCCGCAGAAGTTGGGGAAGGTGCCGAAGTCCGGGATGCGGCTCTCCTGGTACTCGAGTCCCAGCCATTGGCCGCTCGCGTCCTCACCGAGGTTCATGTAGACCCGCGGGTGGCTGAGGCTCTTGGGCTGGCTGGGGGTGATCGTGGTGCAGGTGATGACGTCCAGCCACCCGTCGAGGTCCACGTCGCCGAGGATGACGTCGCGGTCGTTGGTGGGGGTGAGGAAGCCCTGGTCCCCGGGGACGTCGGTGGCGCTCGCGTACTGGGCCGTACGATCGGTCAGCACCCCGTTCTCGTTCATGAGGAGGACGTTCGGGAAGCGGCCGGCCGTCGTGTAGGGCTGCTTGCGAACGACGACGACGTCGGTCCAGCCGTCGTTGTCCAGGTCTCCCCAGGCGTAGTCCTTCTCCTGCTGATCGTTCAGCAGGGTGCTGCTGCTGCCCGAGAGGAGCGTGTCGTCCTGGTGGAAGGTGACCCAGGAGATGTTGTTCTGAGCGGCTGCGGGCCCGGCGAGGGCCAGGGCCGCGAGAGGCAGCAAGGAGCGGTTCGGGATCATGTCTCGGGGGGAGGTCTGAGAGGGCCGCAGGTGCCGTGGGCGCCAGCAGGCAATCAATTGGAACTCATGGGACCGTCTTGGGCCAGATCCAAGGGGCGGAGGGCCCATGGGGCGGCGCGGGGACGGTACAGCGGCGGGGCAGGGCCCCGAACGGTTGGTCAGGGGCAGATGGTGAAGCGGATGGCGTTCGAGGTGGCGCTCCCCGTGCCGTCGGGGTGCTGGGGGTCCCGGTACCAAGCCTGGGCATGCACCTGCTGGCCGACGATGAGGCCGTAGTTGCTCATGACGACCTGGGGGAACAGCTGGTCCAGGGAGCCGGTGCAGGCGGTTCCGGGCAGGCCGGCTCCGCCCGTGAAGTGGGTCTGCATGCGACGGAGGGGGCCCTGAACGCACAGCGTTCCGCCGAGCCAGGGCAGGTTCGCATCGCCGAGGCCCCAGAAGGTGAGGCCGAACTGCTTGTTGAGGACGTCGCTGGCCTGGATCCGGAAGTCGTCGGCACCCGTGAGGGAGGCCGTGCCGGTCGCGCTCAGGGTGGCCACGCAGCCCAGCGAGTTGGCCTTGCCGGTGCAGTAGGTGACCGGAGCCGGGCAGTCCGCCACCTCGATCGTGAGCACGTGGTTGCCCTGGGACGGGGAGATCCCGGCCTGCTCGACGCGCCAGAAGGGGTTGGGGACCGCGCTGGCTGCGATCACGTTCGCGTGGCCCTCGGAGAGAACGAGCTGGTAGGTGCCGGGCTGTGTCGGGGCGGTCAACGGACCGCTGGCGAGGACGAGGGGCGAGCCCTGCGTCGCGACGCCGGTCATGACCATGCCGCTGGGGGCTGCGGCGAAGGTCTGGTTGATCGTGTTCTGGGCGCCGCCGATCTGGAGCAGGCCTCCCTGGTTCGGGGTCCCGCCGAAGCCGGCAGGGTTGTTGATCCCGAGCGGCGTGGCGAAGTTGAGCATCTCCGCCGACGTGGGGGCATCGCCCTGCGGCAGGACGCCGCCGTCGTAGGCCAGGTCGAAGGCGAAGAACGCCAGGCCCTGGTTGTCCCCATCACTCAGCTCTCCCACGACCTGCCAGGTCAGCGCCTCGCCAGGGCTGGCGCTGATGGCGGTCGCGCCGGAGGGGTCCTGCAGCTGAAGCACCAGATCACTGGCGGCCGCCATGGGGGCGGTCGCCAGAACGAGGCCCGCCGTCCGCGTGAGGAGCTCGAGGGGTGTACGCATCATCGGTCTCCTCCTCACTGCCCGGTGAAGGCGCGCTGGAACGCGCCGAACTCGACGAGGTCGAAGTCCCCGTCCTGATCGAGATCGCAGAGGGCGCCAACGTCGTCGGCTCCGTGGGGGACGGCCGGTGCGGGGCCGTTGAACTGCTGGTAGCAGAAGAACCAGTCGTACTCGTCCACGTCGTGGTCGTCGTCCGAGAGGTCGAACTCGGCCTGTCCCAGGGACCGCAGGAACTTGCGCAGCGCGGCCTGATCGCCGCTCGAGAGTGCCAAGTAGGCCGCCTGGCTCGCGGCGGCCTCACCGCCGTGGGCGAGGAT
>WTJQ01000336.1 GCA_011524785.1 Planctomycetota bacterium
GTAAGACCTCCGGCAGCGCGCCGCGTGCGCCGCAGTCCGCCACATGACTCCCGGCGACCGATCTGCCGGCCCAGGATGCCCAGACAAGGAGACGACCCCGCAGACCATGGTTCCGCCCCCCTGCACGCCCCAACGCGCCGAGCGCCTCCTCCGCGTCCAGGGCCGCCTGCTGCTTGGCCTCGCCGCCCTGCTCATGGTGAACGGACCGCTCCTGACACGGACCGGGCTCCTCCCGTGGACCGTGCCAGGCCCCCCCGCCCCGGAGACCCTGCTCGACCCGGGCGCCACGCCGCGTGCGGTCCAGCCCGCCGCCGCGCTCGGGACCGAGGAGGAGCGCACGATCGCAGCCTTCGAGCGCGCCCGGCCGGCCGTGGTCGGCATCTCCAGCGTCGACCTCGCCACTTTCCGCCGCGGCGGTCGCCTCGTCCCGGTGGAGATCCCCGAGGGCACGGGGTCGGGGTTCGTGTGGGACACCGGCGGGTGGATCGTGACCAACTGGCACGTGGTCGCCAACGCGACCATGGTGCGCGTCAGCCTGGCGGACGGCGGCATCCGCGAGGGGGTGCTGGTCGGCGCCGTGCCCGAGCAGGACCTCGCGGTGATCAAGATCGACCCCGCCGGCCTCGACCTGACGGCGATCCCCCTCGGCGACAGCGAAGGGCTCCGCGTCGGCCAGTCGGTGCTGGCCATCGGCAACCCCTTCGGACTCGAGGCAAGCCTGAGCAAGGGCGTCGTCTCCGGGCTCCAGCGCGTGATCGATCTGGAGACCGATGTCCGGATCCGCGGCGTCATCCAGACCGATGCCGCCATCAACCCGGGCAACTCCGGGGGCGTGCTGCTCGACCTCGCGGGCCGGCTGGTGGGCGTGAACACCGCCATCCGCAGCCGCACCGGCTTCAGCGCGGGCGTGGGCTTCGCCGTCCCGGCCGAGCGCGTGAACGAGCTCGTCCCGAGGATCCTGGCTGGCGAGTTCCCCGTGGCCGCCGGGCGGGCCCTGATCGGCATCCTGATGCTGCCCGATGAGCTCGTGCGGGCCCGGGGCCTCGCCGGCGTGGGGATCGAGGAGCTGGTGCCCGGCGGCGGCGCCGAGCGGGCCGGCCTCCGCGGCCTCGATCCCGAGGACGAGGAGGCCCTCGACCTGATCGTGGCCGTGGACGACGAGGAGGTGACGACCCAGGAGGGGCTCCGGTCCCTGCTCAGCCAGTACCGCCCTGGCGACTCGGTCCAGGTGCGGGTCCAGCGCGCGGACGAGACGCTCGAGGTCGAGGTCGTGCTCGGCGGCAGCCGCGAGCGCTGACCACCCGCTCGGGGGCCTCGAAAGCCCCCCCCGTAGGCGTTAGAACGGGCCGCCCGGAAGGGCCCCTGGCGATCCTCGGTGCAGGTTCCCGAACCCGCCCGGAATCCCGCCAACGCCCCTTCGCTCTCCTCGTAGCGCGCCTCCCAGCCGCGCACAGGCCATGATCGAACTGCACGCACTCACGAAGCGCTTCGGGCCCTTCACCGCCGTCGACGACCTCTCGCTGAGCGTCGGACGGGGTGAGGTCCTCGGCTTCCTCGGCCCCAACGGCGCCGGGAAGTCCACCACCATGAAGATGATCACGGGGTTCCTGCCCCCGACCAGCGGTCGCATCAGCGTCTGCGGTCACGACGTGGCCACCGCGCCGCGCGAGGCCCAGGCGACGATCGGCTACCTGCCGGAGGGCGCTCCCCTCTACCCGGACATGACGCCGGCGGGCCTGCTGCGGTGCTGTGGGGAGGCGCGCGGCCTGCGGGGAGCCGCTCTCAAGAGCGCGGTGGAGGGCGCGATCGAGCGCACGGAGCTCGGCGGCGTCACGGCCCAGCGGATCGAGACCCTCTCCAAGGGCTTCAAGCGCCGCGTCGGGCTGGCCCAGGCGATCCTCCACGATCCGGACGTGCTCGTCCTCGACGAGCCGACGGACGGCCTCGACCCCAACCAGAAGGCCCAGGTCCGCAGCCTCATCCGCGAGATGAGCGGCGACAAGGTCATCGTCCTCTCGACCCACATCCTCGAGGAGGTCGAGGCGGTGTGCTCGCGCGCCACCGTGATGGCCGAGGGACGCCTGCGCTTCGACGGCACCCCCGCCGAGCTGCGGCGGAGGAGCCGCTTCTTCCGCTCCATCGAGCTCCACCTCGAGGGCAGCCCCGAGGGTGCCCAGAGCGCGCTCGAGGGTCTCGAGGGCGTCGCCTCCGTGGAGGCCCTCTCCGCCTCGGCCTTCCGCGTCTTCCCCCAGGACAAGCGCGCCCTGCTCCCGCAGGTCACGGCGCTGGCCTCCGAGCGCGGCTGGTCGACCGAGCACGTCTTCGTGGACCCCGGCCGGCTCGATGACGTCTTCCGCGTGCTCACGCGGGAGGGCGCACAGGAGGAGCGGTCCGGCACGACCTTCGAGCAGATGAGCGCAGACAAGCAGGAGGTCTCCCGATGAACGGCACCCTGGTCGTGTTCCGGCGCGAGTTCGCCGCGTACTTCTCCACCCCGCTGGCCTACGTCTTCCTGGCGTTCTTCCTGGTCCTCACGGGCCTGTACCAGTGGGCCTTCATGGGCTTCTACCAGGCGGACCAAGCGAGCCTCCAGGCCCTGTTCTCAGGCCTGCCCTGGCTCTTCCTCGCCCTGATCCCGGCGCTCGGCATGCGCCTCTGGAGCGAGGAGCGGCGGAGCGGGACGATGGAGCTGCTCCTGACGCTGCCCATCTCCGTGCCCCAGGCCGTGCTGGGCAAGTTCCTCGCCGCCTGGGCCTTCGTGGGCGTGGCCCTCCTGCTGCTCACGAGCGAGTGGGTCACGGTGGCCTACCTGGGCGACCCCGACCACGGCGTCGTCCTGGCTGGCTACCTGGGCGCGTTCCTCATGGCCGGTAGCTACCTCGCCTTCGCGAGCCTCGTCAGCGCCCTGACCAAGAACCAGGTGCTGGCCTTCGTGGTCACGCTGGTCCTGCTGCTCGTCAACCTCACGATCGGCTTCCCGGGCGTGGCGGACTGGCTGGGCGGCGTGCTCCCTGCGTTCCTGCACCAGACGATCAAGGACACCTCGTTCCTCGTGCGCTTCGACGCCATCAGCCGCGGGGTCCTGGACCTCCGCGACGTGCTCTTCTTCCTCTCGTCGGTGGCGCTGTGCCTGTTCGCCAACGCCGCCGTGGTCGACCTGCGCAAGGGGGCCTGACCCATGGATCGCACCCGCCTCACCCTGCTGTCGCTGGTCCTCGCGCTGGCGCTGTTCCTGGCCCTCAACCTCTTCACCTCGATCGGCCTGCGGGGCCTGCGCACGGACCTGACCGAGGGCGGCCTCTACACGCTCTCCGACGGCACGCGCAGCACCCTGTCCAAGCTGGAGGAGCCCGTCGACGTCACCCTCTACTGGACGGAGACGCTGACCAGCGAGGAGAACCCCCTCCTGCACACCTACGCGCGCCGCGTCCGCGAGCTGCTCGAGGAGTACGAGGCCAACGCCGACGGCAACCTGCGTCTCGCGGTGGTCGAGCCCCTGGCCTTCTCCGAGGAGGAGGACGACGCGCTGGCCGCCGGGCTCCAGGGCCCGCCCATCGACAACGCGGGCAACCGCCTCTTCCTCGGGATGGTGGCGCGCAACGCCGTCGACGCCACCGAGACGATCCCGTTCTTCGACCCGAGCCGCGAGGCCTTCCTGGAGTACGACCTGACGCGTGCCCTGACGCGCCTGGGCGAGCAGGGGCTGCCGACGGTCGGGATCATCTCGTCGCTCCCGGTGGCGGGCGGTGCTCCCGCGGCGCCCGGCCAGCCGGCCGCCCCCGCCTGGGCCATCTGGGACTTCCTCTCCCAGACGCTCCAGATGCGCGACCTCGGAGCGACGGCCACGGAGATCCCCGAGGACGTGGACGTCCTCATGGTCATCCACCCGAAGGAGCTGTCCGAGGAGACGCTCTACGCCATCGACCAGTTCGCTCTGGCCGGCGGGCGCCTCATGGCCTTCGTCGACCCGTTCTCGATCTTCGACGAGAGCGCGGCCGGCCCCATGGGCATGGGCGGCGACCGCTCGTCGAACCTCGAGCGTCTCTTCGGGGCCTGGGGCGTCGAGATGACCAACTCCCAGATCGTCGGAGACAGCGAGTCCGCGGACGCGGCTCAGGGCAACGACGGTCGTCCCGTGCGCTGCCCGATCGTGATGCGCCTCGAGGGCGACAGCCTGAACGCCGACGACCTCGCCACGCGGGGCCTCGCGGCGGTCATGTCCTTCGGGGCCGGCGATCTGCGGCTGCGGGACGACGCGCCCCTGACGGGTTCGCCGCTGCTCACGACCTCGACGGAGGGCGGCGGCCTGGTGGACGCCAGCATGCTTCAGTTCGGGTTCGACCCGGCGCAGATCGCGGACGCCTTCGCACCGGACGGCCAGCAGCGCACGATCGCGATGCGGCTCAGCGGCGAGGCCCCCACCGCCTTCCCGGGTGGGCCGCCGGGCCTGGCCGAGGGCGAGGCGATCCCCGAGGGGCACCTCGCGGCCTCGACCGAGCCGTTCAACGCCATCGTGGTCTCGGACGTCGACCTGCTGCACGAGTACCTCTGGGCGCGGCGGCGCCAGATGCTGGGCATGACCTTCATCGAGCCGGTGAACTCGAACGGCACGCTGGTGACCAACGCGGTCGACAACCTGACGGGCTCGAGCGACCTCATCAGCCTGCGCTCTCGCCAGGAGCAGCGTCGCCCGTTCACACTCAAGGACGAGCTCGAGCGCGCCGCCGACGAGCGCTTCCGCGCACGCTACGAGGAGTACAACGCCCAGCTCGAGGCCACCGAGCAGCGCATCGCCGAGCTGCAGAAGCCGTCGCCCGACGGCTCGCTGGTCTTCAGCGAGGAGCAGCAGGCCGAGCTCGACACCCTGTTCGGTGAGCGGGACCAGCTGCGCAAGGACCTCCGCAAGGTCCGCTACGACCTCAACGCCGACATCGACGGGCTGGGGCAGCGGCTCCAGCTCCTGAACGTCCTGGTCCTGCCGGGCCTCGTCCTGGTGGTGGGCCTCGTGCTCGTCCTCGGGCGCGGCGCCCGCCGCAGGAAAAGACGCCGCCCCCGCAGACGGTGGTG
>WTJQ01000625.1 GCA_011524785.1 Planctomycetota bacterium
GCGCGGCTGGCGCATCGAGCACGTCTACCTGACGCACTTCCACGCCGACTTCCTCGCGGGGCATCTCGAGCTTCGCGAGCGGACCGGCGCCCGGATCCACCTGGGAGCGCGCGCCGAGGCCGAGTTCGCCTTCGTCCCCGAGGCCGACGGGACGACGCTGGAGCTGGGACCCCAGGTCCGCATCGTCACCATGGAGACGCCGGGGCACACGCCCGAGGGCATCACGCTGCTCGTGCACGACCTCGAGGTCTCGGAGGAGCAGCCCCATGCGGCGCTGACCGGGGACACCCTCTTCATCGGGGACGTGGGGCGCCCCGACCTGCTCGCGTCGGTCGGCTTCACGCAGGCGGAGCTCGGACGCATGCTCTACCACAGCCTCCACACGAAGCTGGCCGGCCTGCCGGACGAGACGCTCGTCTATCCCGCCCACGGCGCGGGCTCGCTCTGCGGCAAGAACCTGTCGGACGCCACCTCCTCGACCTTCGGCGAGCAGCGGCGTACGAACTACGCCCTCCAGCCCATGACCGAGGAGGAGTTCCTGGCGGTCGTGACCGCCGACCAGCCGCAGGCGCCCGGCTACTTCGTCCACGACGCCGTGCTGAACCGCAAGGAGCGCCCGCTGCTCGAGCCGGCCGTCGCCCGGGGGCGGCAGGCCGTCGACCTCGAGTCGCTCCTCGCGCGGGCCAACCGCGGCGCGCAGGTGGTGGACACGCGGGACCCCGAGACCTTCGCCGCGGGGCACCTGGCGGGCAGCCTCAACATCGGGCTCGATGGGAAGTTCGCGACGTGGGCGGGCACCGTCCTGGACCTCGCGCGTCCTGTCCTCGTGATCGCCGAGCCTGGGCGGGAGGAGGAGGCCGTCCTGCGCCTCGGGCGCATCGGCATCGACTCCGTGGAGGGCGTCCTCGAGGGCGGAGCCGAGGCCTTCCTGGGGCGGCCCGAGCTGGTCGCCCGCTTCGAGCGCCTCGAGGCCGCGGGGCTCGAGGGTGAGCTCCAGGGCCCCGAGCCGCCCGTGGTCCTCGACGTGCGGGCGCCGGGGGAGCACGCGGCCGGCCACCTGGAGGGTGCGCTCCACCTGCCCCTCGGAGAGCTCGCGGGGCGTCTGGAGGAGGTGCCTCGCGATCGGTCCGTCGTCGTGCACTGCGCGGGCGGGTATCGCTCCGTGATCGCGATCAGCCTGCTCCAGCGGGCTGGGTTCGAGGGCCTGCGTGACCTGCGCGGGGGCTTCGCCGCCTGGGAGGCGGCGGGGCTGCCGGTCGTCGCGCCCGCGACCTGATCGGGGACGCGCACCGGGGGTGCGTCTCCCCGGACCCGTCCGCGAGCGCTGGGGGGCCGCGTCGCAACGGCCTCGCGTCGACGGCCGCGTGGAGGCACGGTCAGGGCCTGCCGTGAGGATTCTCGAGGCCTCCGGGAACCTCGCCAGGAAGCGTGCCTCTCACCCCGTGCAGACCCAACTGGACGCGCCCATGACCACCACCGACTCCATCGCCCCCGTCGTCCTCGCCCCCAGCGGTGTCCTGACCGAGGAGCGCCTCGTCGTCGACGTGCGCACTCCCGGCGAGTACGAGGAGGCCCACATCGAGGGCAGCCTGCACGTTCCGCTGGGCGGCCTCGCGCCCACGGCCCCGCGACTCGCCGAGCTGGCGGGGGATCGGCCCATCACCCTGGTGTGCCGCTCGGGCAAGCGAGCCGAGGAGGGACGCCGGCTCCTCCTTCGCTCCGGTCTGGAGCAGGCCGAGTGTCTCGAGGGAGGGATCGAGGCCTGGATCGCGACCGGTCACCCGGTGCGCCGGGGTGAGGGGACGGCCATGAGCCTCGAGCGGCAGGTGCGCATCGCCGCCGGCACCCTCGTTGCGCTGGGGAGCGCCGCCACCTGGCTCCTCGACCCGGCCTGGATCGCGTTGCCGGCCTTCGTCGGCTCGGGGCTGGTGTTCGCCGGCATCACCGACACCTGCGGCATGGGCCTGCTGCTCGCCCGCATGCCGTGGAACCGACGGCCCTCCTCGGGGAGCAGCCACGCCCTGGCGACCTGAGGCCCGTGCCGTCGCCCTGGCTGGACCATCCCTCTTCATGACGCTCGTCCTCCTCGGAGCCCTGGCCGTGGGCCTCACCCTCGGGCTCCTCGGGTCGGGAGGCTCGATCCTGACCGTCCCCGTGCTGACCCTGGTCGTGGGCCAGCACGAGAAGGTCGCCATCGCCAGCTCCCTGGCCATCGTGGGGGGGATCGCCGCCTTCGCGGCGCTCCGTGCATGGCGCGAGGGGCGCGTCGACGGGCCCAGCGTCCTGGGGTTCGGACTGCCGGGGATGGTGGGCAGCTACGGCGGCGCCTGGCTCGGCGGTCTCGTGGACGGCCAGGTGCAACTCCTCGTCTTCGCGGGACTCCTGCTCGCCGCGGGGCGCTCCATGCTGCGCCCGGCGGAATCCAGGGCGTCGTCCCCGGGCCCGCGCCGCTCCCTCCTCCGCATCGGCCTCGACGGCTTGGGGGTCGGCCTCCTCACCGGCTTCGTCGGCGTCGGCGGGGGCTTCCTGATCGTGCCTGCCCTCGGGGCGCTCGGCGGCCTGCCGCTGGCCACGGCGGTGGGGACGAGCCTCGCGATCATCACCCTCAAGTCGGCCGCGGGCCTCGCCAAGGCCGCTGCGACGCTCGCACCCCTCGGCCTCGCTCTCGACTGGACCGTCATCGGCGCCTTCGTGGCCGTGGGGATCGCGGGCACCCTCGCCGGTCAGGGCCTCGGGCGCGCGCTCCCCGAGGCGCGCGTGCGTCAGGCCTTCGCGGTCCTGCTCCTCGCGGTCGGGTCGCTCACCCTGGCTCAGGGGGCCTGGCGGCTGCGAGCGGCCTCGGACCACACGCCGACCAGCGCCTCGGCGGCCGTGTCCCAGGTCCCGACCTCCACGGGCTCGCACTCCTGATCCAGCGCGGTGCGCAAGGCCGCCGCGCAGCCGGCCGGGTCGCCCGGGTCGAAGCGCGGGGTCTCCCGCGGGGCGACCTCCGCGTGGGCCGGGATCGCGCTGACCGCCAGGGGGGCTCCCGCGCGCCGGGCCTCGAGGATCGGGATGCCGAAGCCCTCCAAGCGCGAGGGGAGGAGCACCGCCGCGCAGCGCGCGTAGAGGCCCGCGAGCTCGACGTCCGGGATCGGGCCCGCGTAGCGCACGCGCTCGAGGACCCCGAGGCGCGCGGCCTCGCGCTGCATGCGGAAGATCGTCCCGGCCTTGTCGAAGCCGGCGAAGAGGAGCGTGGGGAGGTGACGGTCCTCGGCCAGGGCGCGGATCGCGGTCAGGGGGTCCTTACGGGGCTCGAGGTGTCCGGGCACGAGGACGAACGGGGCACCGCTCCGTGCGGGCTCCTCGAGCGGCAGGTGGTCGCCGCCGTTGTGGATCACGGTCGGCCGCGTCCGCGCGCCGAGGAGCTGGAGCTCGTCCGCGGTGGCGTGCGAGACCGTCACCACCGCATCCGCGTCGCGCAGGGCCGTGCGCATCCAGCGCCGCCCGGTCCGACTCTCCGCACGGCGCACGTCGTGCTGCAGGTGGACGCGTGCGGCGGCCGTGCGCGGTGCGAGGGGCAGGTGGCCTCCATGCACGACGTCGAAGGGTCCGCGGGACGCAAGCGCATCGCGGATGGCGGCCGCCTGGCGCCAGGGCCGCAGGAGCCCGCCCGTCGAGCGGCTCGCGCGCTCGAGGGTGACGTCGGGCAGCGCGTAGTCGAGGCCTCCCCGGGGCGTGAGCAGCACCAGCTCACCGCCGCCTTCTCGCAGCAGGCGTGCTGCGCGAGAGAAGGCCTCCACCGCGTGGCGCCGGACCCCACTCATGGGCTGGGCGAGGACCAGCCCGTTGACCAGCACGCGCGGAGCCCTCACGCCAGGTCCTCCCAGAGGTCGGCGATGCGCGCGGCGGCGCGGTCCCAGGTCGCTCCCGCCACGGAGTCGGGGAGCTCGAAGCGCAGGTCCTCCCGGCGCTCGACCGCGAGGGCGAGCGCGTCCGCGACGGACTCCGGGTCGTCCGCGGTGCAGGTCAGGGCCAGGGGCCCGGCGGCCTCGTGTGCGGCGCCCCCGGCGGGGACGATGGCCGGCGTGCCGCACGCATGGGCCTCCAGGGCCGGGAGTCCGAAGCCCTCCGAGTGGGACAGCACGGGCACCGCCGTCGCGAGGCGCAGGAGGCCCGGGAGATGCTCGTCCTCCACGGGGCCCGGCGTGGAGAGGAAGCGCGCGAGCCCGAGGCGCTGCGCGAGCCCGAGGTCGCGGCGCAGGTCCGGCGTGTCCGGCCCGGTGACGACGAGGTGGACGCGCGCCGCCCCGCGGGCGTGGAGCGCGGCGACTCCGTGGAGCACGGCCGCGAGGTTCTTCTTCGCGCGCGTCGCGCCGACGCACAGGACGAGCGCGCGCTCCGGCAGGCGGTAGCGCCCCAGGAGCACCTCGTCGATCTCGCCGTCGGGCGGGTCCGGGGCGAAGCGTGCGTCGACGCCCCACGGCACGACGCAGCCCTTGCCTCCCTCCTCGCGGGGCCGCAGCCCGAGGTCCCGGGCCGTGTGCTGGGACGGGGTCACGACGGCGTCGGCCAGCCGCGGGCCCACGCGGGCCCAGAGCCGGTGCCTCCAGCCGGCGTTCTCCTCGACCCCGTGGCGCCAGGGACACTCGTGGATGGTCTGGACGCGGAGGCCCGGACCGCGCGGCTGGAAGGCCGACAGGAGGCCGTGGATCCCGGCGAGCCCCTCTTCGCGCACGCGCGCGGGGAGCGTGCGTCGGAACGCGCGGGCGCCCTGGCCGGGCTCGGGCACCAGGCGGACGACCTCGAGCCGGCCCGCCTCCTCGACCGCCGCCACGAGGCGCTCGGCGACCCGCACCACGCCCGGGGGGTGGGGCGAGGCCAGGGGGGTCATGTCGAAGCCCACGCGCATCGGCGAGGAGCATACCGGGGACGTACCCGAGCGCCGCGGCGCGGCGGCTAGGCTTGCTGCATGCGCACGCCCCTCCTCCTCCTGCTCCTCGCCTCCACGGCCCCGGCCCAGGAGGCGCGCGTCTTCCGGCTGCCCTTCGGCGAGAGCGTGAGCCGCGCGGCCGACGG
>WTJQ01000436.1 GCA_011524785.1 Planctomycetota bacterium
GGCGGAGGGCTCCGCCAGCGGCCGCATTCGCCGGGAGGACGGTGAGGGGTTCCGGTTCGGGGCAGCCACGATCCACGTGGCCCCGCGGCCCGGTCAGGGGCAGGTCTCCTGGCACTGGGACGAGGGCTGCGGGATCCCGGCGGGGCTCCGGGGCGAGGTGGAGGCCGCCCTCCGGGCCGCGTCCGAGGCCGGGCCCCTGGCCGGCGCCCCCCTCGTGGACGCCCACGTCTCGATCGCGGGGGGGGAGAGCGTGCCGGGCGAGGACTCCGAGGCTGCGTTCTGTCAGGCGGCCGTGCTGGCCCTCCACGACGCGTGCCTGGCGGCCGAGGTGCGGGTGGAGGAGCCGTTGGCGGCCTACGAGGTGGTGGCTCCTGAGGAGTTCGCATCCGCCGTGGCCGGCGACCTCGCAGGGCGTGGCGCGATCGTGGAGGAGGTCCGGTCCGAGGGGCAGCTCCGCGTCATGGCAGGAAGGGTGCCCCTCGCCCGCATGGTCGGCTACGCCACCGGCCTGCGCTCGGTCTCCCAGGGCCGAGCCTCCCACAGCCTGCGCCCGGTCGGACGCGCCCCCCTGAGCCCTGCGGACCTGGCCGCTCTGGGGCTCCAGGGTGCCCCCTGAGCCGGGCGGGGGGCCTTCTCGCTCGCCTCGGCGCCCCGCCGGGGCCTGCACGGGGCCCACTCGGCTGATCCTGCCGCTCGGCCGTGCCCGGGGCACGGGGCGGGCGCACCCCTCAGGGGGCCTCCCAAGGCCGAGGGAATCCCCGGATTTCCCTGTGGAGCGTTGACCCCCGGGGGGGCTCCGCGTACTCTCTGCGGCCCATTTGCGCCAGAGGGTCCAAACTCTCCGGGCGCGATCCCCAGCAGATGTCCCCCCACGAGGGAGGCCGCCGTCCGTGGCCGCCCCTCACCCCACGCATGAGCGAGAAGATCCAGATCCGCATGGAGGCCTACGACCACGAGGCGCTCGACCAGTCGAGCGTCGAGATCGTGGAGACCGCCAAGCGCACCGGCGCCCGCGTCAACGGCCCGATCCCGCTGCCGACGCGCATCGAGCGCTACACCGTGCTCCGCTCGCCCTTCATCGACAAGAAGTCGCGCGAGCAGTTCGAGATCCGCACGCACAAGCGCCTCATCTACATCTCGGAGCCGACCCCGCAGACCGTGGACTCGCTCTCGAGCCTGAACCTCCCGGCCGGCGTCGACATCCGCATCAAGGCCTGAAGCTCCTCGCGGAGCGGCCTCGGCCCTCCGCGCTCCCCCCGATCACCCCGGCGGCTCGCCGTCGGACCCCGGTCCCACCTGGGACCACTCCACAACACGAACCCAAACCGCGTGGCCAGGCGTCACGCTCCCCGTCGGGGAGCACCTGGTCGAACCGGTACCCCACGAGGACTCAAGGATCATGACGCTGATTCTAGGGCGAAAGAAAGGCATGACTCAGCTGTTCGCTGAGGACGGAACCGTCACGGGCTGCACCGTGGTCGAGGCTGGACCCTGTGTGGTCATGCAACTGCGCACCCAGGAGCAGGACGGCTACAGCGCCGTCCAGCTCGGCTTCGAGGACGTGCGCGACAAGGTCGCCGCCAAGCCGCAGATCGGCCAGGCCAAGAAGGTCGGCACCGCTCCGAAGCGCTTCCTCCGTGAGGAGCGCCTCAAGGACGACCCCAGCTGTGAGGTGGGGGACGTGGTGACCGTCGAGGCGTTCGAGTCCGGCGACCTCGTCGACGTGACCGGCACCTCTCGCGGCCGCGGCTTCTCCGGCACCATCCGCCGCCACGGCTTCGCCCGCGGTCCGAAGACCCACGGCTCGATGAACTACCGCCGGCCCGGCTCGATCGGCTGCTCGGCGTACCCGTCGCGCGTGTTCAAGGGCAAGCGGATGTCCGGTCACTACGGCGCCGCGCGCACCACGACCAAGAACCTCGAGATCCTGCGCATCGACACCGAGCGCAACCTCCTCTTCGTCAAGGGCGCCGTCCCGGGGCCGAAGGGAGGCTTCGTCCAGGTCCGCACCGCCAAGACCGGAGTCAAGAAGGGCTGATCGTCATGCAGGTCAAGAGCTACAACGCCGGCAACGTCGGCACGGTCGAGTTCGACGAGGCGCCGTTCGGCGGCAAGGTGCTGTACCGCACCCTCAAGGACGCGGTCGTCATGTACCAGGCGAACCAGCGCCAGGGCACCGCGAGCACCCGCGGCCGCTCCCAGGTCAAGGGCCACAACAAGAAGCCCTACAAGCAGAAGCACACGGGGCGCGCACGCGCTGGCGACGTCAAGTCGCCCATCTGGCGCGGCGGCGGCACGGTCTTCGGGCCGCGCCCGAAGGACTGGAGCTACCACATGCCCATCAAGGCGCGTCGCGTAGCGCTCCGCAGTGCCCTCGCCGGCAAGCTGGCCGACGACGAGGTGGTGGTCGCCGACCTCGGTGGGTTCGACACCCCCTCCGCCAAGGCCGCCCGCAAGGTCCTGGCCGATCTGGGCTCCCCGCGCCGCGCCTGCGTCGTCATTGCCCAGGCCAACGACGCGCTCTACCGCTCCTTCCGCAACTTCCCGGGCGTCAAGGTCCGGACCGCGACCGACCTCTGCGCCTTCGACGTGGTGGGCGGGGGCCTGATCATCGCCGAGGGCGCCGCTCTCGAGCAGCTCGCCGCCCGCGTGGGCGCTGCCCCGGCCGCGGCCGGTGAAGGAGGAGACCAATGACCTCGATGGAGCGTTTCTACCAGCTGACCTGCCGTCCGATCCTGACGGAGAAGGGCAGCGACGACATGGGTAAGCGCAACGCCTACCACTTCCGCGTCCCGACCGACGCCGGCAAGGTCGAGATCCGCCAGGCGGTGGAGAAGGTCTTCGGCGTCAAGGTCGCCGCGGTCAACACCAGCACAGTGAAGGGCAAGGCCCGCCGCCGCGGCTACGTCGCCGGCAAGCGTGCCGACTGGAAGAAGGCGATGGTCGTCCTTCAGTCCGATCAGACCCTGGACCTCTTCTAGTCCCCGCGCCGCAAGCACAAGGAGCACCACCATGGGTATCCGCAAGTACAAGCCGACCTCCCCCGGGCGCCGTCACGGCACCGTGCTGGACTACTCGGAGATCACCAGCACGTCCCCCGAGAAGTCGCTCCTGCGCCCGCTCAAGAAGACCGGGGGCCGGAACAACCGCGGACGCATCACCGTTCGCCACCGTGGCGGCGGGAACAAGCGCCGCTACCGCGTCATCGACTGGAAGCGCAACAAGGACGGCGTCCCCGCCCGCGTCGCGACCATCGAGTACGACCCCAACCGCACCTGCTTCATCGCCCTCCTGCACTACCAGGACGGGGAGAAGGCCTACATCCTCGCGCCCCTCGGCCTCGAGGTCGGGCAGACCGTGACCAACGGCACCGGCTCCGAGCCCCTGCCCGGCAACGCGATGATGCTCAAGGACATCCCGGTCGGCGTCACGGTGCACAACATCGAGCTCATGCCGGGTCGCGGGGGGCAGCTCTGCCGCTCCGCCGGCTGCGGCGCCCAGCTCCAGGCCAAGGAGGGCGACTACGCCGCCATCCTGATGCCCTCGGGCGAGCTGCGCCGCATCCACGTCACCTGCCGCGCCACGGTGGGTCGCATCGGCAACACGGACCACCAGAACGTGAAGCTGGGCAAGGCGGGGCGCAAGCGCCACCGCGGCCGCCGTCCGCACGTCCGCGGCACGGCCATGAACCCCGTCGATCACCCCATGGGTGGTGGCGAGGGTCGGACCGCGGGGGGCCGTCACCCCTGCTCGCCCTCCGGCGTCCTCGCCAAGGGCGGCCGTACGCGTCGGAAGAACCACCCGACCAACGCCTTCATCATCCGCCGTCGCAAGAAGTGACCCGAGCCAGGTCCAGAGGCACCAGCAGCTAGAGCACAACCATGGGACGCAGCATCAAGAAGGGACCCTACGTCGACCCCAGCGTGGCCAAGAAGGTCAACGCGCTGGACGAGGCGGGCAAGAAGGCTCCCATCAAGACGTGGGCACGCGCCTGCACCATCCTCCCCGAGTTCGTCGGACACATCTTCATGGTCCACGACGGACGGAACCACCAGAAGGTGCAGGTCACCGAGGACATGGTCGGGCACAAGCTCGGCGAGTTCGCGCCGTCCCGCACCTTCCGCGGCCACACCAACAAGAAGGAGGGCCTCAAGGCCGGCCGCTGAGCCGCGCCAGAGGTGAGACGACATGACCGTCCAGGAAGGAGCCTTCGTGGCCAAGCACCGCTACGCGCGCATCACGCAGCGCAAGGCGCGCATCGTGGCCGACCTGATCCGAGGCCGGGACTGCAACGAGGTCCTCGACATGCTCGAGTTCTCGCCCCTGCGTGCGGCGGCCTTCTACCGCAAGGTGGTGGCCTCTGCGATGGCCAACGCGGCCCAGGACGAGGACGTGAACGTCAACCGCCTGTTCGTCGCCGAGGTGCGCGCGGACGACGGCCCGATGCTGCAGAACCGCCTGCGGTACCGCCCCGGCCCCCAGGGGCGCGCCATGCCCTTCGCCAAGAAGACCAGCCACCTCACCGTGATCGTGAAGGAGCGGCCCTCCGAGGGCTGATCGGAGAACATCCATGGGACAGAAGATCCACCCCACCGGCTACCGCATCGGCGTCGTCGAGCCCTGGACCTCCCGCTGGCACGGCGGGAAGCACGACTTCGCGCGCCTCCTCATGGAGGACCGCAAGATCCGCAAGCACGTGCTCAAGGAGTACGGCTCTGCTGGGATCCCGCGCATCGAGATCGAGCGGACCGGCGAGGCCGTCAACGTCGTCATCTACACCGCTCGTCCCGGCGTCCTCGTCGGCCGCAAGGGCGTGAAGATCGACCAGCTCAAGGCCGAGCTCCAGGCGATCGTCAACATGACGGTCCACCTCACCATCCACGAGATCAAGCGCCCCGAGCTCTCCGCTGGCCTCGTCGCCGAGAACGTGGCGGACCAGCTGCGTCGCCGGATGGCGTTCCGCCGCGCGGTCAAGCGCGCCGTCCAGATGACCATGCAGGCCGGCGCGCTCGGTGTGAAGGTCGAGATCAACGGCCGCCTGGGCGGTGCCGAGATGGCCCGCACGCTGACCGAGCGCGAGGGGCGCGTGCCCCTGTCGACGCTCCAGTCCAACGTCGAGTACGGCACGGCCGAGGCCCGCACCACGTACGGCATCGTTGGCGTGAAGTGCTGGATCTACAAGGGCGAGGTCGACCGTGGCCAGATGATCAACCACCGCGTCACCTCCGCCGCCGCCGGCCGCCCCGGCGCGGGCGGACCCCGTCGCCGCCGTCGCCGTTCCGACAGCGCCCCCCGCTGACCCCCGAGACCACCGCAGAGCAGGAGCAGGACCGTCATGGCCTACATGCCCAAGAGAGTGAAGCACCGCAAGGTGCACCGCGGACGCCTCAAGGGGTTCGCGACGCGCGGCAACCGCGTGGTCTTCGGCGAGTGGGGGCTGCAGGCCCTCGACGCCGGCTGGATCACCGGTCGACAGCTCGAGGCGAGCCGGATCGCGGCCAACCGCATCGTGCGGGGCGCCACGCGCATCTGGATCCGCGTCTTCCCCGACAAGCCGATCTCCTCGAAGCCCGCCGAGACCCGCATGGGTAAGGGCAAGGGCGACGTGGACTTCTGGGCCGCCGCCGTGCGCCCGGGTCAGATCCTGTTCGAGCTCGGGAACATCCCCGAGGACAAGGCCAAGACCGCGTTCAAGCGCATCGCCCACAAGATGCCCATCAAGGTGCGCATGGTGCGCCGCATCCACACCGTCTGAGCGGAGTGACCCCGATGAAGATCGAAGAAGTGCGCAGCAAGAAGGACTCCGAGCTCGAGTTCGACCTCGCGAACCTGAACAAGGAGCTGCACGACCTCCGGTTCAAGGCCGCCACCGGGAACGTCCAGAGCCCGTCGGCGATCCGCAACGTGCGTCGCTCCGTGGCGCGCATCAAGACCATCCTCGCCGAGCGAGCCCAAGGCGTTCGAGGCCAGGAGCCCCAGCAATGACCGAATCCCGCAACTCCCGGCGCACCCTGCAGGGCATCGTCTCGAGCAGCTCAGCTGCCAAGACGATCACCGTGCGCGTCGAGCGCCTGGTGCGCCACCCCAAGTACG
Organism: Planctomycetota bacterium; assembly: GCA_011524785.1. Classification (GTDB taxonomy): domain Bacteria; phylum Planctomycetota; class UBA1135; order UBA1135. Next base: position 6,094 of record WTJQ01000436.1, read on the forward strand.
GCAAGTACATCCGCACCCACACCAAGGTCCACGCGCACGACGAGAAGTGCGAGGCCCAGGTGGGGGACACCGTCGAGGTGATGGCCTGCCGCCCCATGTCCAAGCTCAAGCGATGGCGCCTGGTGCGCATCGTCGTTCGTCCCGACCTCGCTGAGGAGATCGCGTCATGATCCAGATGCAGACTTACCTGGACGTCGCCGACAACACCGGCGCGAAACAGGTCCAGTGCATCAAGGTGCTCGGCGGCACGCACCGCCGCTACGCCAGCCTGGGCGACATCATCGTCGCCTCCGTCAAGAAGGCCATCCCCGGCTCGGACATCCGGACCGGCACGGTGGTCAAGGGCGTCATCGTCCGCGTGCGTCAGAACACGCGCCGCTCCGACGGCTCGTACGTCCGCTTCGATCGCAACGCGCTCGTGCTGGTGGACAACGACGGGAACCCGCGCGGCACCCGCATCTTCGGCGCCGTGGCGCGCGAGCTTCGCGAGCGCAGCTACATGAAGATCGTCTCGCTGGCCCAGGAGGTCGTCTGATGAAGATCCGCACCGGAGACAACGTGCTGGTCATCGCCGGCAACGACAAGGGCCGGACCGGCGAGGTCATCGCCGTCGACCGTGGTCGGGGCCGCGTGACCGTTCAGGGCGTCAACGTTCGCACCAAGCACAAGAAGCCCACCCAGCAGAACCCCCAGGGGGAGCGGATCGAGCAGGAGTGCCCGATCCACGCCAGCAACGTGATGCTGGTCGACCCCGCAACCGGTAAGGGCACGCGCAAGCGTCCCATCGCGGGCTAGGAGCAGCAGCCATGTCGCAGCGACTCAAGGACAAGTACGAGAACGAGATCAAGGGCGCCCTCAAGGAGCGCTTCTCGATCAGCAACGACCTGGCTGTTCCGCAGCTGGTGAAGATCGTCGTGAACATGGGCGTGAAGGGGGCCGTGGAGAACAAGGCCCGCGTCGACGCCGCCATGCGCAACCTGGCCCAGATCACTGGCCAGCAGCCGACGGTCCGCAAGGCCAAGAACTCCATCGCCGGCTTCAAGCTGCGCGAGGGCATGCCCATCGGCTGCGCCGTGACCCTGCGCGCCGATCGCATGTGGGAGTTCGCCGATCGCCTGATCTCCATCGCCCTCCCGCGTATCCGCGACTTCCGCGGCATCAAGAGCAAGCTCGACGGCCGTGGCAACTACACGCTGGGCCTCTCCGAGCAGTCGATCTTCCCCGAGATCCACTTCGATCAGATCGAGTTCCCCCAGGGGATGGACGTGACCTTCGTCACCACCGCTGAGACGGACGAGCAGGGCCACGCCCTCCTCAAGTCCCTCGGCATGCCCTTCGCCGACCAGGAGGCCGGCGCCAACGCCTGACCCGGCGTCGACCCTCGAGCACCACTCACGAGATGGCAAAGACCTCACTGATCATCAAGAGCCAGCGGAAGCCCAAGTTCTCGTCTCGGGCCTACCGCCGCTGCAACTTCTGCGGCCGCCCGCGCGCGGTCTACCGCAAGTTCGGCCTGTGCCGCATCTGCCTCCGCGAGGCAGCGCACAAGGGCGAGATCCCCGGCATGCGCAAGGCGTCCTGGTAAGGAGGAGAAGCACCGCCATGATGACCGACCCCATCGCCGACATGCTCACGCGGATCCGCAACGCGAACCGCAACAGCACCAAGTCCGTGGAGATGCCCGCGTCCAAGATGCGCGTGGGGATCGCCGAGGTGCTGCAGTCCGAGGGCTTCCTCGCGTCCTATCGCGTGGAGCCTGGGAAGCCCTGCAGCACCCTCGTCCTCGACCTCAAGTATGGGGTGGACGGCGAGCAGGTGATCCGCGCCATCGACCGCGTCTCCAAGCCCGGCTGCCGCGTCTACAAGGGCGTTGCCGAGCTGAAGCCCGTCCTGCGTGGCCAAGGGATCCGCGTGATGTCGACCCCCAAGGGCGTCATCTCGGACCGCAAGGCCCGCGAGCTGAACGTCGGAGGCGAGGTCCTCGCCGAGGTGTACTGAGCCATGAGTCGAGTCGGAAAGAACCCCGTCCCGATCCCCAGCGGCGTCACGGTCGACGTGAAGCCCCAGGAGGTCGCGGTGAAGGGGCCCAAGGGCAACCTGACCCTCCCCGTTCGGAGCGAGATCAAGGTCTCCGTCGACGGGGACCAGGTCGTGGTCGAGCGCACCGGCAGCGGCGCCGATCGCCAGGCCCGAGCCCTGCACGGCACCACCCGCGCGCACATCGCGAACATGATCAAGGGCGTGACCGCAGGCTTCGAGAAGAAGCTCGAGATCGTCGGGGTCGGCTGGAACGCCAAGGCCCAGGGCAAGAAGCTCACCCTCAACATCGGCTTCTGCCACCCGGTCAACGTCGCCATGCCCGATGGGGTCGAGGTGGAGACGCCGGGTCCCAACCAAATCGTCTTCCGTGGCGCCGACTGCCAGAAGGTCGGTGAGATCGCTGCGGTCGTCCGGAAGGTCCGTCCGCCCGAGCCCTACAAGGGCAAGGGCATCCGCTACGACGGTGAGTACGTCCGCCGGAAGGCCGGCAAGAGCTTCGGGTCCTGATCATGCTGAAGTCCCTTCAACTCGTGGGCAACAAGCGCAAGAAGCGCCGCGCCCTGCACGTCCGCAACCGCCTGCGTCGCGAGGCCTCGGCCCCGCGCCTCTCGGTGCATCGCACGAGCAAGCACATCTCGGCTCAGGTGATCGACGACGTCCAGGGGAAGACCCTCTGCGCCGTCTCCTCGACCGCCAAGGCCCTGGGCGAGTCCCTCGCCGGCAAGACCAAGTCCCAGCGCGCCACCGTGATCGGTGCCGAGATCGCTCGCCTGGCCAAGGATGCCGGGGTCGAGACGGTCGTCTTCGATCGCGGCGCCTTCCCCTACCACGGCCGCGTCAAGGCGCTGGCCGACGCCGCACGGGAGGGCGGGCTCAAGTTCTGATCATGAAGCACCGCATCGAATACCTGGACCACGCCACCGTCGAGGAGCTGCAGAACCTCAACGAGCAGCTCCTCAACGTCAACCGCTGTGCCGCCACCATGAAGGGTGGACGCCGGTTCTCGTTCGCCGCCCTCGTGGTGGTGGGGGACCGTGCCGGGCACGTGGGCTACGGCTTCAGCAAGGCTCGCCAGGTCCCCAACGCCATTGAGAAGGCGGGCAAGGACGGGCGGAAGCACCTGCAGCAGGTCCCGATCACCAAGGAGGGGTCGATTCCCCACGAGGTGATCGGCGAGTTCTGCAGCGCGCGCGTGAAGCTGATCCCCGCCTCCGAGGGTACCGGCATCATCGCGGGCACCTCGGTTCGCGCCGTTGCCGAGATGGCCGGCGTTCGCAACCTGCTCACCAAGTCCCTCGGTTCGACCAACCCGGTCAACCTGGTCAAGGCCACCCTGGCCGCCCTCGCCCAGCTGCGCACCGTCGAGGAGGTCTCCACCCTCCGCGGTGTGGAGCTCTGAGCCCAAGGAGCATCGACATGGATCTCAAGACCGTTCTCTCCAAGGGCACCCCGCACGCCAAGTCCAAGCGCATTGGTCGTGGCATCGGGTCCGGCAGCGGCAAGACCTCGGGTCGTGGACACAAGGGCCGCGGCGCTCGCTCGGGCGCCAGCCGCCGTGCTGGCTACGAGGGTGGCCAGATGCCGATCTACCGCCGGGTGCCGAAGCGTGGCTTCACCAACGCCCGCTTCCGCAAGGACTACACGATCGTCAACGTCGACCTGCTCAACAAGTTCGACGACGGTGCCGTGGTCGACCTCGCCGCCGTGCTCGAGGCGGGCCTCGTCAGCCTCAACACCCCGCTCCTCAAGGTGCTGGGCAACGGCGAGCTGACCAAGAAGCTGACGGTACGGGCGCACAAGTGCTCGAAGACCGCTCAGGCCAAGATCGAGGCTGCCGGTGGCTCGCTCGAGCTGCTGGAGGGGGGCCCCGCGCCTGCCGCCCCGACCGAAGACGCCTCCTCCGGGGACGCCGCCGAGGGCGGCGCCGCTGAGGACGCCTCCTCCGACGACGCTCCCGCCTCCTGACTCGACCAGAGGACCCCCCCTTGGAGAACGGCTTCAACCAGCTCTTCCGGGTGCCGGAGACCCGGCAGCGGATCTTCAGGACCCTCGGGCTCCTGATCTGCTACCGGATCGGGTTCCAGGTCCCGATCCCGGGTATGGCGCCGGAGTTCCTGCGCCAGACCGGTGAGCAGAACATCTTCGGCCTGCTCAGCGCCCTCTCGGGCGGCGCCATCGGGCAGACGACGATCTTCGCGCTGGGGATCATGCCCTTCATCTCCGCCAGCATCATCTTCTCGATGATGACGAAGGTCTCGCCGGCCCTCGAGGCCGTGGCGAAGGAGGGGGCCAGCGGGCAGAAGAAGATCAATCAGTGGACGCGTCTCGCGACCGTGCCGATCGCGCTGGTCCAGGCGATCTTCGTCTACAGCGGCGTCTTCTACCCGGGGCGCGCCGAGATGGTGGACGTGAGCATGCGCGACAACACGACCGCGCTGTTCTTCATCGTGGTCTCCGCCCTGGTCGGCGGCGCCCTCCTGGTGATGTGGATCGGTGAGCTCATCACCGAGTACGGGGTCGGCAACGGCGCCTCCCTGATCATCATGGCGGGCATCATCGCGACGCTTCCCTCGAGCCTGTGGTCGATCAAGGAGAGTCCGGACTTCTGGCAGATCATGCTCTTCCTGATCGCCGTCTGGACCGTCACGATCTTCGCCGTCGTCTTCATGCACAAGGGCGCGCGCCGGATCCCGATCCAGTACGCCCGCCTCACCCGGGGCCGTCGCGTCTACGGCGGGCAGCGTCACTACCTGCCCATCAAGGTCAACATGGCCGGCGTGATGCCGATCATCTTCGCCTCGGTGCTGTTCGTCATCCCGGGCGTGCTCTTCCAGTGGCTCGGCTGGACGACCCTCCAGAACGCGTTCCAGGACCAGACGGGCTTCATCTACGTCACCGTCTACCTCGTCCTGATCTTCTCGTTCTGCTTCTTCTGGAACCGCCTGATGTTCCAGCCCGAGGAGATCGCGAACAACCTGCGCGAGCATGGCTCCTTCATCCCGGGCATCCGCCCCGGACAGAAGACCGCGGAGTACCTCTCCAACGTGCTGACCCGCATCACCATGGTGGGGGCCGCCTTCCTCGCCATCGTCGCGGTGGCGCCGGCGTTCATCACCAAGGACTCGGGCATGACCCAGTCCATGCAGTACTTCGTGACCGGCACCTCGGTCCTGATCGTGGTGGGGGTCGCGCTCGAGCTCGTCGACAAGCTCAACGCCCAGCTCGTGATGAAGGCCTACGACGGCGGCGAGGCCGCCGAGGGCGCTGGGGCCGCGGGCTCCGGCTGGACCAAGGCCAAGGGGAAGACCGACTGATGGTTCGTCAGGTCCTCATCCTGTTGGGCGCGCCGGGCGCCGGGAAGGGCACGCAGGCCGTGAGGCTTGCGGACGCCCTCTCGTTGCCGCACGTCTCGACCGGGGACCTGTTCCGCGAGAACCTCTCCCAGGGCACCGCGCTGGGGGAGAAGGCCAAGGGCTACATGGACAGCGGCGCCCTCGTCCCCGACGAGCTGGTGGTCGACATGCTCTTCGACCGCGTGGGGCGTGACGACTGCGGCGGGGGCTACCTCCTCGACGGGTTCCCGCGCACCGTGGCGCAGGCCGAGGCGCTCGGTTCGCGCCTGGGCGCGGACGATCGCGTCCGCGTGATCGACATCGAGGTGCCGGACTCGGCCATCGTCGAGCGCATCACCGGCCGCCTGTCCTGCGGCAGCTGCGGGGCTGTCTACCACAGGACCTTCAATCCGCCGGCTGCCGAGGGCAGCTGCGATCGCTGCGGAGGCGCCCTCTCCCAGCGCGCCGACGACTCCGCCGAGGTCGTCGAGAAGCGGCTCGCCGCCTACCACGAGCAGACCGCACCGGTCGCCGGGTGGTACCGCGAGCGCGTGGGCATCCAGACCGTGGACGGGACCCAGTCCCCCGATGAGGTGTTCTCCGCCTGCCGCGCCTGCGCCGAGGAGGTTGCCTCGTGATGGCCAAGGAGGAGCCCATCCAGGTGGAGGCCGTCGTGACGGAGGCCCTGCCCAACGCGCGCTTCAAGGCGAAGCTCGAGTCGGGGCACGAGATCCTCGCCCACGTGAGCGGGAAGATGCGGATGCACTACATCCGGATCCTGCCCGGAGACAAGATCACCGTTGAGATGTCCCCCTATGACCTGACCAAGGGTCGCATCGTGTGCCGCGGTGAGCGGCGCCGGAGGACCGGAGGCCGACGGAGGAGAAGACGATGAAAGTTCGTAGTAGCGTCCGGCGCATTTGCGCCCAGTGCAAGATCGTTCGCCGCCGGGGCGTGCTCCGGGTCATCTGCAAGGCGGATCCCCGCCACAAGCAGCGTCAAGGCAAGTAACCCCAGCATCCCCCAGGAACAGAACACGCCATGGCACGCATCGTCGGGGTCGACATCCCCAACAACAAGCGTCTCGACATCGCCCTCACGTACATCTACGGGGTGGGGAAGACCCGCGCCCTGGAGGTGTGCAAGAACCTCAACCTGGACCCGGCCATGAAGGCCCGAGACCTGAACGAGGAGCAGACCACCGAGATCGCCAACCACCTGACCAAGAACTACGCGGTCGAGGGTGATCTCCGCCGTCAGGTCGCGATGGACATCGGGCGCCTCCGGGACATCGGCTGCTACCGCGGCCTGCGTCACCGCCGCAGCCTGCCCTGCCGTGGCCAGCGCACCCGAACCAACGCTCGCGGCCGCAAGGGCGCGAAGAAGACCGTCGCCGGCAAGAAGTCCGTCAAGGGCATGAAGTGACCCGCTGAGCGGTCCGACCCCGATCCCCACCGAGCACCGAGAGCAACGACTCGATCCACCCCATGGCCAAGTCCACCAAGCGCAAGGTCAAGAAGAACGTCCTGCGTGGCATCGCCCACGTGAAGGCGACCTTCAACAACACCAACGTGACCATCACGACGCCCACCGGCGACACCCTCTCGTGGGGGACCGCCGGCGTCGTTGGCTTCAAGGGCACGCGGAAGAGCACGCCCTTCGCAGCTCAGCGCGCTGCCGAGACGGCGGCCAACGCCGCGATGCGTCACGGCCTCAAGGAGATCATCGTTCGCGTGAAGGGCGCCGGCTCCGGCCGTGAGTCCGCCGTCCGGGCGCTGTCCAACTCGGGCCTCCGGATCCTCTCGATCGAGGACGTCACCCCGCTCCCGCACAACGGCTGCCGCGCGCGCAAGCGTCGCCGCGTCTGATCCAGCATCCACCAGGAGAACCACGATGGCCCGCTACACCGGACCCAAGGTCAAGCAATGCCGCCGGGAGGGGATGAACCTCTTCTTCCTCGGGCAGAACACCTCCAGCGGCAAGGTCGCCGTGCTGCAGCGTCGGGACTACCCGCCCGGAGTGCACGCCCAGAGCCGCCGCAAGGTCACCGAGTACGGCGTTCGCCTGCGTGAGAAGCAGAAGCTCAAGCGCGTGTTCGGCGTCTACGAGAAGCAGTTCATGCTGTACTTCCGCGAGGCCGAGCGCCTCAAGGGGAACACCGGCGCGAACATGCTGACCCTCCTGTCGCGTCGTCTGGACAACGTCGTCCTGACCGCCGGGATGGCCACGACCCTCGCCCAGGCGCGGCAGCTCGTCAACCACGGCCACTTCACCGTGAACGGCAAGCGCATGACCATTCCCTCCTACCAGGTGCGCCCCGGTGACGTCATCACCCCGCGCGACAAGGAGAACACCAAGAAGATCGTTGCCGACCACCTCGAGGTGAACAAGTCGGCCGCGACGCCCCAGTGGCTCGACGTGAACGGTGACACCCTCAGCATCACCATCACGCAGCTCCCCAAGCGGGAGGACTTCCAGTTCCCGATCCAGGAGCAGCTCATCGTCGAGCTCTGCTCGAAGTGAGCCCGCACCAGCGGCATCCCGACCCCCTCATCACCGCCACGCCCCCAGGAGCCCCCGCATGAGAATTCGCTGGCGCAACTTCGAACTCCCCAACACCGTCCAGCTGGACGAAGGCACGAGCTCGGCCACCTACGGCCGCTTCGCGATCGAGCCCTTCGAGCGCGGCTTCGGTCACACGATCGGCAACGGCCTCCGCCGCGTGCTCCTGTCCTCGATCGAGGGCAGCGCGATCACCGCGGTGCGGATCCAGGGTGCGAACCACGAGTTCGACAGCCTGGACGGCGTCTACGAGGACGTGACGGACCTGATCCTCAACCTGAAGCAGCTCCGGATCCAGTACGACGGCTCCGAGCCGATCACCTGCAAGATCTCGCGCTCCTCCGAGGGGCCCGTGACCGGAGCCGACGTGCAGTGCCCGTCGCCGGCGGTGGTGGTCAACCAGGACCTCCACATCTGCAGCCTGACCATGGAGCGTGAGCTCGAGATCGAGTTCGACGTTGCCCGTGGGCGCGGCTACATCCCCGCGGAGGAGAACCACGACGAGGAGCAGGCTCTCGGCACCATCCCGGTCGACGCCATCTACTCGCCCGTGCAGCGCGTGCGCTACGCGATCGAGGCCACCCGGGTCGGCAAGCTGACCAACTACGACCGGCTCGTCCTCGAGATCTGGACCGACGGAACGGTTGCGCCGCAGATGGCGCTCACCGAGGCGGCCAAGATCTACCGCAAGCACCTCAACCCCTTCGTGCTGGACCGCACCTTCGCCGACGAGCGCCCCGTCATCGAGACGCCCGACGCGAGCGAGTACAACCAGCGCAACCGCGAGTCGAGCGAGCTCCAGGCCCTCCTGGACACCCCGATCGCCGACCTCGAGCTCTCGGTCCGGGCGCGCAACTGCCTGGACGGGGCCGATATGAACACCCTGCGTGACATCGTCTCGCTCTCCGAGAACGAGATGATGAACCTCAAGAACCTCGGGAAGACCAGCCTGACCGAGATCAAGGCCAAGCTGGCCGAGCACGGCCTCTCCCTCGGCATGATGGCCGGGAGCGCCGAGATCATGGGGAAGGCCGAGGCCTGACCCAGCCGACCCAGACCCTCCACCGCGAGGCGCAGAGGCGCCTCGCCAGCAGCACCCCAGATCCATGCGTCACCGCGTAGCAGGCTTCAAGCTCGGCCGGACCGCCTCCCACAGGAAGGCGATGTCCCGCAACATGGCCAACTCGATCATCGAGCACGAGCGCATCATCACGACCCTGCCCAAGGCCAAGGCCATCAAGCCCCTGGTCGAGAAGCTGGTCACCCTCGCCAAGAACGACACCCAGCACAACCGCCGCCGAGCCTTCGCCCAGCTCCGGGACGGGGCCTCGGTCGAGAAGCTCTTCGACGTGCTGGGGCCGCGCTTCGCGGACCGCCCGGGCGGCTACTGCCGGATCCTCAAGCTGGCCAAGCGGCGCCTCGGCGACGCGGGTGAGCGCGCGATGATCGAGTTCGTCGAGCGCACCCCCGAGGAGACCACGGACGCGGTCGACGACGAGGCCTGATCCCCGCGCTCTGGCGCGAACGCGACCGCCGCAGGGCCCTTGGGCTCCTGCGGCGGTCGCTCAGTTGAGCGGCTCCTGGGCCGCCTTGGCACGCCTCGGAGGCTCCCTGTCTGGGAGTCCGTCCGGGTCACGGCACAGCCGCTTGGGAGCCTGGAGGAGGGCGGTCGGACGACGGGGCTCGTGCCCGCTGGCCCTGCTCGCGCTGGGTCCCGTGGGGGAGCCAGTCCTGGGATCCGGTTCAGGGCTGGTGGGCCTCCGCGCGGGGCGGAGGGCGCGAAGCGGAGGGCGCAGGGCGCCGACCCCCCGCACTCGCGAGGCCTTCCCCCGGACGAGCGCCGACCACCTCCCAGCGTCTCGCCGGCCATGGGGGGCGGTCGGACGTCCCGAACCCCGGACCACACCCACGCCGCCAAGGCGTGAGGACCGAATCCCTCGCACCCTCGACCGCTCTCAGGAGCGGTAGAGGCCCGGGGCGCCCTCACCCAGGAGCTGGATGAGCGAGCGGGCGAGCTCCTCGGAGAGCTGGACGCTCCAGTCCCGTGACGGCCGCACGCGGCGCACCACCCCGTCGTCCCCGCGCACGTTCAGGAGCAGGGGGCTCCGCCCCTTGTGGCTCTCGACCAGGCCGGCGAGGGCATCCAGGTGCCCCTCGTCCCCGGGCTCGAGCTGGACCGAGAGCCCGCCGCGGAAGTGCTCCAGGGCCTCTCCCAGGGTCCAGACCTCGTCGAGCAGGAGGCCGGGCTCCTCCCGGGAGTCGTCCATCTTGGCCTGGACCACGAGCACCGCCCCGTCCTCGATCTTGTCGCTGACCTCCGCCCAGGTGCGGGGGAACACCGTCACCGGGATCGAGCCGTGCAGGTCCTCCAGGCGGAAGCGGGCCATCTTCATCCCCGCCGAGCGCCCCTTCCGGACCACGTTCTCCGCCAGCTGCAGCACGAGGCCGGCGACGCGCACCTCCGTGCCGCCCTCCAGGTCCCCGAGCTGGGGGATGGGGCTGCTGGAGAGCAGGGCGCAGATCCCAGCGCGCTCCTCCAGCGGGTGGCCCGTGAGGTAGTAGCCCAGGACCTCGTGCTCCAGGGCCAGGGACTCCGAGCTGCTCAGCTCGATGGTGTCGTCGATCCCATCGCTCTCGGGGACCGTCTCCTCGTCGCCGCTCCCTCCCATGGCGTCGAACATCGAGACCTGACCCGAACGGCGGTCGGCCGCTGCATCGTTGGCGTCCTTCATGGCGCCCTCCAGGGCGGCCAGGATCGCCCCGCGCCCGTGGCCGGTCTCGTCGAACGCGCCGGCCTTGATCAGCGCCTCCCAGCAGATCTTCCCGACGATCGCCGGGTCGGCCTCCTTCACGATGCTGTGGAGCCCGAGGGGTTTCTCGTGCTCCTGCAGTCGCGCTCGGGCTGCGACGACCTCCTCGATCGCCTTCTTGCCCGTGCCCTTGATGGCACCGAAGCCGAAGCGGATCCGCCCCTCACCCTCGGGGAGGAACTCCCAGTTGGAGTGACGAATGGAGGGCGGGGCGACCTCGATGTCGCAGCGTCGGCACTCGTCGAGGAAGGACTTCACCTTGTCCGAGTCGCCCATCTCGCACGAGAAGTTGGCGGCCAGGAACGCAGTGCGGTGGTTCGCCTTCAGGTACGCCGTCTGGTACGTGATCAGGGCGTAGGCGGCGGAGTGCGACTTGTTGAAGCCGTAGCCCCCGAACTTGACGATGTTGTCCCAGATCTGCTGCGCCACGTCTCTTGCGCAGCCGTTCGCCTCGGCGCCGTCGAGGAACTGCGAGGAGAACTTCTCCATGATCTCCGGCTTCTTCTTGCCCATCGCCTTGCGCAGGTTGTCTGCGTCGTTGAGCGAGAAGCCGGCGAGCTCCACCGATGCGAGCATGACCTGCTCCTGGTAGACGATGCAGCCGTAGGTGTCCTCCAGGATCTTCTGGAGGCTCTCGTGGTCGTAGGTGATGGCCTCACGACCGTGCTTGCGGTCCACGAACATCTCGACCATGCCCGACTCCAGCGGGCCTGGCCGGTAGAGAGCGAGGACGGCGACGAGGTCCTCGAAGCAGTCGGGCCGCAGTCGCGCCAGGAGCTTGCGCATGCCCTCCGACTCGAGTTGGAAGACGCCGAGCGTGTCGCCGGCCATCAGCATGTCGTAGGTCCGGCGGTCGCCCTGGGGGAGGTCGTCTGGGTCCGGCGCCTCGACGCCCAGCCGGCCGAGGTAGCTCAGGCAGCGGTCGATGATGGTGAGGGTCCGCAGGCCCAGGTAGTCCATCTTCAGCAGGCCCAGCTCCTCGAGCTGCGGCGCCGGGAACTGCGTGGTGATGTCGTCGCCGTTCCGAGCGAGAGGGACGAAGTCGACCGTGGGGCCGGGTGTGATGACGACGCCGGCGGCGTGCGTGCTGGCGTGGCGCGCGAGGCCCTCCAGGGGCATCGAGTACTGGAAGAGGTCGGCCCACTCCTGGCCGCGGTCCCGGAACGCCTGCAGGTCAGCGTCCTGGGCGAGCGCGTCCTTGAGGGACGGGGCGCCGGGGCCGCTGGGGATCTTCTTGGCCAGCTGGTCCACGTCGCGCAGGGGGATGTCGAGCACCCGCCCGACGTCGCGCACGACCGAGCGCGAGGCCAGGGTCCCGAAGGTCACGATCTGCGTGACGCAGTCGCTGCCGTAGCGATCTCGGGTGTACTGGATGACCCGCTCGCGCCCCTCCTTGCAGAAGTCGATGTCGATGTCGGGCATCGACACGCGCGAGGAGTTCAGGAAGCGCTCGAACAGCAGGTCGTAGTGCAGCGGGTCCAGCCGCGTGATGTCGAGCAGGTAGGCCACGATGGAGCCTGCCGCGGAGCCTCGGCCGGGGCCCACAGGGATGTCGTGGTCGCGGGCCCACTTGATGAGGTCCCACACGATCAGGAAGTAGGACACGAAGCCCAGGTCCCGGATCACGCCCTTCTCGTGCTCGAGCCGCTGCCGGGCCGCGGTCTGGTCCCCGGGGTAGCGCAGCTGGAGGGCCTCCTCGAGGAGGCGGTCGAAGAGCTGGTCGGGGCTCTCGCCAGTGTCGGGCCGGAACTCCGGCACGTGGTAGGTGCCGAACTGGAAGTCGAACCCGACCTGCTCGGCGACGTCCATGGTCGCGGTGACCGAGCCCGGCAGGTCGCGGAACATGTGGGCCATCTCCGCGCGCGTCTTGAAGAAGAGCGTGTCGGTCTCGAACCGGAAGCGCTTCTCGTCGGCCTTCTTGGCGCCCGTGTTGATGCAGAGCAGGACGTCCTGGGCCTGGCAGTCCTCGTGCCGCAGGTAGTGGATGTCGTTGGTCGCGACCAGCGGGATCCCCGTGCGCTGGTTGAGGCGGACCAGGGACTCGTTGACCTTGTCCTGGATGTCGATGCCGTTGCGCTGCAGCTCCAGCCAGAAGTGGTCCGGGCCGAAGAGGTCGCGCAGGTGGATCGCCATGTCCTCGGCCTCCTGCTGCTTGTCGCGCAGGAACAGCTGGTTGATCCGGCCAGCCAGGCAGCCGGAGAGGCACGAGATCCCCTCGGCGTGCTTGCTGAGCAGCTCCATGTCGATGCGCGGCCGGAAGTGCATTCCGTTGACGAAGGCCTCGGAGGTCAGCTTCGACAGGTTCCGGAAGCCCGTCTCGTTGCGCGCGATCAGGGTGAGGTGGTTGTAGCCGTTGCCGTCCTTCTTGCTGTGGCGCTCCGTCATCGAGCGCTGGGCGATGTACACCTCGCAGCCGACCAGCGGCTTGACGCCCCCGCGCGTGCACTCCGTGTACAGCTCGACCGCGCCGTACATGTTCCCGTGGTCCGTCAGGGCCAGGGCCCGCTGGCCATCGTCGTTGCACGCCTTCACCATGTCCTTGATCCGGTTGGCGCCGTCGAGCAGCGAGTACTCGGAGTGGACGTGCAGGTGGACGAAGTCCGGTGCGCTCATGGGGCTCGGGGGGGCGTGGCTCTTGGCGGACGTGCTGGAGACGCCGTGGCCCTGGGCCGCGGCGGGGAGTGGGG
>WTJQ01000493.1 GCA_011524785.1 Planctomycetota bacterium
GCGGCCTGGCTCGGGGTCATCTGGTGGCTGTCTTCCAGGGAGCCCGGGGATGGTCCGGAGCTGTTCTCAGGCTTCGGGCTCGTGCTCAACACCGGCCACGCGTTCCTCTACGGCGTCCTCGCCCTGCTCTGCGTCCCCCTGCTCCCGCGGCGCGCGGACTGGGTCCCACTGACGCTCGCCCGCGCTGCCGGGGTGCTGCTGTTCGTACTCGTGGCGGGTCTCGTCGACGAGTGGCACCAGTCCTGGGTCGACGGACGCGTTGCCTCGGGGCTGGACGTCCTCACCGACCTCGTGGGGGCCGCGGCGGTCCTCGCCACGATCGCTGCCCTGGGGCCGGAGCCCGGCGGCGACGACCGGCGGGGTCCTGTGATCCGCTGCCTCATCGCGGGGTTCGTGGCGTGCTGGCTGGCTGGTGGCCTGTCGACCGTGCTCGAGCTCCTCTGAGCGAACCGCGCGCGGTTCAGCGGAACGATGCCCCGTTCGAAGTCGGCAGAGGGCTCCGCGTCGGCGACGAGGACCTCGGCCTCCGCCACGAGCGGAGATCGTGCTTCGTGCGCGGCCCCTGACACGGCTCGCGGCGGAGACCTGGAGACTTCTCATCGTGCAAGCCTTGGATCGACGGGAGGCCGACAGGCTCGTCCCAGGAGCAAGTCCTCACACGCGGACAGGCGCCCCCTCGCCGCGAGGAGCGGGGACCTCCCGCTGGCTGCTGACGAAGGCCCTCCGCTGGGCCCGGGACGGCCCTAGACTGCGCGGCCTCGGACGTGAAGCGCCCGCCCGCGCGTCTCACGGCCGCAGCAGCCATGAGCGATCCCCAGTCCTTCACCAGCCCGCTCTCGACCCGGTACGCCAGCGCAGCGATGCGCTACCTGTGGAGCGAGGAGAAGAAGTTCCTCACCTGGCGCCGACTGTGGCTGGCCCTGGCCGAGTCCGAGCAGGAGCTCGGCCTGCCGATCCGCGACGAGCAGCTCGCGGAGCTGCGTGAGCACCTGGAGCCGCTCGACCTGGGCCTCGCGGCCCGGTACGAGAAGGAGCTGCGGCACGACGTCATGGCCCACGTGCACGCGTGGGGGGACTCCTGCCCCAAGGCGCGCCCGATCCTGCACCTCGGCGCGACCTCGTGCTTCGTGGGGGACAACACCGACCTCATCCTCCTGCGCGAGGCCCTGCAGCTGGTTCGCGCTCAGCTGGTCGGCGTCGTGGCGAACCTCAAGGCCTTCGCCGCGGAGCACCGTGCCCTGCCGACCCTCGGCTTCACGCACTTCCAGCCGGCCCAGGCCACGACCGTGGGCAAGCGCGCCTGCCTGTGGCTCCAGGACCTGCTGCAGGACCTCGAGGACCTCGACCACGCCGAGGAGGCGATCCGCTTCCGGGGCGTCAAGGGCACCACCGGGACCCAGGCCTCGTTCCTCGAGCTGTTCGAGGGGGACCACGCCAAGGTCCGCGAGCTCGATCGCCTCGTGACCGAGCGCATGGGCTTCGCCCGTACGTTCGGGGTCACGGGCCAGACCTACCCCCGCAAGCTCGACTTCCGGGTCACCCAGGTCCTGTCCTCGATCGCACAGTCGACCCACAAGTTCGCCACCGACCTGCGCCTGCTCGCCAACCGGCGCGAGGTCGAGGAGCCCTTCGGCTCGAAGCAGATCGGCTCCTCCGCCATGCCGTGGAAGCGCAACCCGATGCGCAGCGAGCGGATCTGTGCCCTGGGGCGCTTCGTGATGGAGACCCTGGGGAACACCGCGCACACGGCCGCCAACCAGTGGCTCGAGCGCACGCTCGACGACTCGGCGAACCGGCGCCTCGCGCTCGCGGAGATGTTCCTGGCCACCGACGCCATCCTGCAGCTGATGCTCGACGTGTCG
This sequence comes from Planctomycetota bacterium, assembly GCA_011524785.1. Classification (GTDB taxonomy): domain Bacteria; phylum Planctomycetota; class UBA1135; order UBA1135. The sequence continues at coordinate 1,863 of WTJQ01000493.1, forward strand.
GCCGGGATGCTCGTGCACCCGGCCGTCGTGAAGCGCAACCTCGACCAGGAGCTGCCCTTCCTCGCAACCGAGGCGCTGATGATGGAGGCCGTGCGTGCCGGCGGGGATCGGCAGGACCTCCACGAGCGCATCCGGCAGCACTCCCACGCCGCGGCCGGTGAGGTGAAGGCCGGCCGGGAGTCCGACCTCGTTGCGCGGATCGCTGCGGACCCGGCCTTCGCCGCCGTTGCCGGCCGGCTGGACGAGATCCTCGACGGCTCGCGCTACGTCGGACGCGCGCCGGAGCAGGTGGACGAGTTCCTCGCCGAGGAGGTTGATCCCGTGCTCGTGCAGTGGGCGGACCTGGCCGCTCCCGAGGCGGACATTCGCGTCTGACCGGGGGCGCGGGAACAGCGGCTCGAAGGGTGGTCGACCAGCATCCTGGACCGAGCCGTGAGACTTTGGCGGAGACCCTTCGGGCTGATCGGTCCGCGGAGTGGGCGCCCCCCGGCGGCTCCGCCGGGTTCGACCGTCGGTTCCCCCGTTTGATGGGAACCCTCCCGGGAACCGACCGCGTCCCAGGGAAGGTCGCCCAGCCCTGCGAGCAGCGCCCAGGAACGGGGCAGATGTGTCCCACTCCGAGCCGACTTGCGGCAGGTCGTCGCGTGCCGATGCGCGCGGGAGGAGCAGCCCCCGCGATCCGGGTAGTGTTCCTGCGACGCATCCTCGCCCCTCCAACCTCGCTCCTCGCCTCGTGACGCAGCCCGGCATCCCCAACGACCTGATCCTGAGCACCGCGTGCTATGGACCGCGGCTTGGCCGTATCGAGGACCAGGCCTTCTCGGCCGTTGCCATGGGTTTCCGGCGCCTCGAGCTTGGCATCGCCGACAACCCGTCTGAGCTGAGCGGCTGGATCGACGCGCACCGTGAGACCGGGATCACGGCCGAGTCGGTGGTCGTCGGCGCGCTGTACCCCAAGCGTGAGGCCATGAGTGGGAGCTACCTCGGCTCCCTCGACGAGGAGAAGCGCGAGCGCGCGCTCAACTGCACGCGCCGTCACATCACGATCGCGCAGACGCTCGGCGCGCCCGTCGTGATCGTGCGGGGCTGTGCCGTCGAGGACGAGGCCCTGGCCCAGGAGGCGCGACGCCTCACCGAGGAGCTGGAGACGGACGATCCCGACGAGCTGATCGAAGTCCGTGAGCGCGTTCGCGACCTCGTGGATCGGGTCCAGCGCTCTGGCAGCAAGCAGCTCGAGCAGTTCTGCCGCTCCCTGCACGGGCTGCGGCGCATGTTCCCGGAGACCCAGCTGGCCCTGGAGCCCGGCTACTCCTTCAACGACCTCCTCAACTACGAGGCGATGCAGTGGGTCCTCGACGACCTCGATCGCGACGAGGTGGGGTACTGGCACGACACCGGACACCTGCACGCGCGGCAGCGCGCAGGGCTCCCCGGGCAGGGCCCCTGGCTCGATGCCTTCGCCAGCAAGCTCAAGGGGGTGCACCTCTCGGACGCCACCAAGCAGGAGGAGGGCCTGCCCCCGGGCATGGGGGAGGTCGACTTCAAGCTCGTGGCCGAGTACCTGCCCGATGCGAGCGCGCGCGTGGTCGAGGCGGACCCCACCCACGGGCGTCCGGAGATCCTCGCCTCCGTGAAGTTCCTGATGGGTCTCGGGCTCTAGGCCCCCGGGGCGGCCCTGGGACGGGCCCGGCCCTTGCGCGGTACCCTCTTCGCCGGCGCAGCGCCGAATCGGCTGACGCAAGGCGCGCCCCCCTGCCCATGTCCGAGCCCGAGGTCGACATCACCACGCCGGCAGCCGATGCGTCCGGCGTCGAGCCGCTCCCGGTCGAGCGGCTGCGGGAGGCCCTCTCCCGCGTGAGTCGTGCGGCGCCGCTGGAGGCCCGGGGCCGCTTCCTCGTCCTGACCCACCGCGGACCCGACCCCGATGCCCTGGGGGCCTGCGAGGGCCTGCGGCAGCTGCTCGCCGAGGCCTTCGATCACGAGCCGGTGGTCGCCACGGTCGGCGTCATCCACCGGGCCGAGAACCTCGCCCTCGTGGAGGAGCTCGACCTCGAGCTGGAGGACTACCTGGCCCTCGACCGCGAGCGCTTCGCCGGAGTGCTCCTCGTGGACACCCAGCCCGAGTTCGCGCACACGGTCGTCCCCGACGACCTGCCGATCGCGGCCGTGTTCGATCACCACGTTCCGCCCGGCGGCGCCGAGGCTCCGCCATCCGTCCAGGTCGAGTACCGCGACGTGCGCCTCGAGCTCGGGGCGACGAGCTCGCTGATCTGGGAGTACATGCGGGACGCAGGCCTGGAGCCGAGCCCGCGGACGGCCTCGGCCCTGTTCTGTGGGGTCCGCTACGACACCGCGGACCTCTCGCGCAACGCGACCGAGCTGGACGAGGAGGCCTACCTCGCGACCTTCCGCTGCGCGGACCGCGCTGCCATCGCGCGCATCGCCCATCCGCCGCTCCCGCCCGTCTACTACGCGGAGCTCTCCGGCGCCCTCGCGTGCGCGCGGCGCCACGGGCCGCTGATCCTCGCGCTGATGGGGAAGGTCGAGAACCCCGCCTCCGTGGCGGAGATGGCCGATCTCTTCCTGCGCATGGAGGGCTGCTCCTGGACCCTGGTGGGGGCCGAGCACGAGGGCGGCTACGTGCTCTCCCTGCGGACCGACCCTGCCTACGGCCGGGCCTATCCGCTGATGCAGCGGGTCCTCGACGGCGAGGGGTCCTTCGGCGGGCACGGGCACATCGCGGGCGGGCGCATCGCGCTCGAGGACGCGGGGGAGAGCTCGGTGCGCGCCGTGGAGCGCCGCCTCCGGACGCGAGCCCTCGAGCTGCTCGGCGCGGCCAGCGAGGACGGCATCCCCGAGGAGGGGCGCGCGGTCCACGAGTGAAGCCGCTCGTCCTGTGCATCGGGGGCACGGCCCCGAACGGTCCGGGCCTCGCCGCCGACGAGGAGGCCGTGCTCGCGAGCGGCGGGCGCTTCGCCGGCGTCGTCACCGCGGCCACGGCGCAGGACGAGGAGGGCGTCCAGGAGCTGGGGGAGCGTCCCAGCTGGCGGTGGCGTTACGAGGCCATGGAGGCCCTGGCGGTCGAGAACCCGGGCGTGGTGAAGACCGGCCTGCTGCCGGGGGTCGAGCACCTGCGCGAGCTGCGGGGTCTCCTCGGCCAGCTGCGCTTCGATGCACCCGGCCTCCCATGGG
>WTJQ01000018.1 GCA_011524785.1 Planctomycetota bacterium
CCCACGAGCTCCGCGTCGTGAGCGAGACGACGCTGCGCCAACCCGAGCCCGAGCCCGTCAACGGGTACGAGAGCCTGGGCGGATTCGCCGTGGAGCGCTCTCCGTTCGTCGAGCTTCGGAGGTTCCCGAACGGCCGTGCCCGCGTGCTGGTGAGCAACGACGCGCCGCGCTCGATGCGCTGCCTCGTGCGGGGCGTTGCCCACCGGTTGGAGCCCGGGGGCGTCCTCGTCCTGGAGCCCGATGGGGCCATCGGGGCGATCTACGGGGTCCTGCTCGAGACACCCTGAGGTCCGACGGGACCCCGGCGGCGCGCTGCTGTCGCCAGGCCTGGCCCGACCGCTCACGGCCCAACCACTCACGGCGCAGCCGCCGCGGCGCTATCGTCGCGCCATGCGACGTCGCTCGTCCCTGCTCCTCCTGACCCTCCTCCTCGGCTGCGCGGCGAACCCGAGGCCGGAGGCCTCGCCGCGGGGACCCGAGCCGGTCCTGCCAGGGATCGATGCCCTCGAGGCCGATGGCTTCGCGCTCCTCCAGGGGCAGCGGGTCGGACTGCTCACCAACCGAACCGGCAGGACCGCCGACGGACGGCGCACGATCGACGTCCTCGCCGGGGCGGAGGGGGTCGAACTCGTTCGGATCTTCACGCCGGAGCATGGCCTCGACTCGATCCTCGAGGGGGACGTGGGGGACTCGCGCGACGCGGCCACCGGGCTGCCGATCCGCAGCCTCTACGGCTCCTCCCGCCGTCCCCAGCCGGAGGACCTGGCGGATCTGGACGTCGTGCTCTTCGACGTCCAGGACGTGGGCGTCCGGTTCTACACCTACTCCACCACGCTGCTCTACCTGCTGGAGGAGTGCGCGACCGCGGGCGTAGGCGTCGCGGTCCTGGACCGACCGAACCCCATTGCGCCGTGGGGTGCGATGGGGCCCGTGTCGCTGCCGGAGCACCGTGCCTTCATCTGCCCGGACGACATGCCGGTGGCGCACGGGCTCACCCTCGGCGAGTTCGCCCTCTGGCAGCGGGCCCGCAAGGGACTGGACCTGGAGCTGACCGTGGTGCCGGTGCGTGGCTGGAGGGCGACCATGCACTGGGAGGAGACCGGGCTGGCGTGGATCCCACCGAGTCCGAACCTGCGCACGCCTGAGGCAGCCGTGCTCTACCCGGGGGTCGGCCTGCTCGAGGCGTGCAACCTCTCGGTGGGGCGAGGCACCGACGAGCCCTTCCTCCGCATCGGCGCGCCCTGGCTGGATGGACGCGCGCTGGCCACCCATCTCCGCCAGCGCCCGATCGCAGGGCTCGTCGTGACCCCGATCACCTTCGTCCCGGAGGCGTCGCGCTTCGCCGAGGAGGCCTGCGGGGGGATCCACCTCCAGGTGGTCGACCGCACCACGTTGCGCCCCGTCGAGGCCGGGCTCGCTCTTGCTGAGGCCCTCTCGATCGTCGGGGGCGACCGCTTCACGCGCGCCAAGGTCGTCGAGCGGCTGGCCGCGCCCATGGAGGAGGCGGGCCGCTCCCTCCGCGGCTGGGAGGGGGATGGGGGACGCAGCGCCTGGTGGAGCGCGGTGCAGCCCCACCTGCTCTACGAGCGCTGAGTCCTGGGGCGCGCCAGGCCGCCGGGGGAACTTGGGCGCTGGCGGCGACTGGGCAGTAAGGGGGCGGGCCGCTCGGCGAGGCCAAGCCGCCGCCTCAGCCCCCGCTCTGGCGTGCCTGCTGTCGCAGGAGCTCGTCGCAGGCGCGGCGTGTCTCCCGCGCCTTGACGATGTCCGGGTGATCGAACGGCAGGTCGCTGATCGCGAAGAAGGTCTCGATCGAGGTCTTGGCCCCGCTCGCATCGCCGAGCTCCAGGAGAAGCTGCGCGATGCGGCCGTGGACCTCGGGGCGCAGGCCGTCGATCGCGCGCGCCGTCTCGAGCTCGAGCAGCGCCGCCGCCGTCCGGCCGGCGGCGTGGTGCAGCTCCGCCATGTGGACGTGCGTGGTGACGATGACCTCCTCGTTCGCAGCCAGGGACCGTCGCTGCCGCACGGGGTCGCTCGGCTTGTTGCGGAAGGACTCGATGTCGCGCTCCAGCACGCGATTGGACTCGGTCAGCGACTGCACGAGCTGGCGTCCTGCCTCGAGGGCCAGGGTCTCCTCGCCAAGTAGGGTGGCCACCCGCATGCGACCGCTCAGGGCCTCGCTGTTGCCGGTCACCTTCGCCAGCACGGCGGCGTAGTGCTCCAGGGCTGCCTGCCAGAGCTCCCGGGCCTCCTCGCGCAGCTCCGCCGCACGCGCGAGCGGGTCCGGCGCGTCGGTGTAGCGCTCGCCGGCCTCGATCTCGCGTGCCCCATCGAGGCGCACGATCCCACGGCGCTCCTCCACCTCGCCGAGGGTCACGTCGACCCGCCAGTCGTCGAGGCCCTGGATCTCGCGCAGGACCGCATGGGCCTGCTCGAGGGCGACCGTGTTGTTCTCCCGCACGAGGAGGAGGGCGCGCCCCTTGATCAGCTTGAAGCGCTCGTTCGCGGGGTCGACCTCCAGCCCGCGATTGGCCTGGTGGACACAGCGCTCGTACTGCCCCATCTGGAAGTAGCGCGAGGCCGTCTCCATGTAGCTGGCCAGAAGGGCCTCCTCGTCCACCTCGGGCTCGGAGGCGCACGAGGCGCCCATGGGGAGGAGCCCCAGCAGGGCAGCGAGGAGCAGTCCCGTCCCGGCGCCACGGGAGTGGGGGGCGCGGCCAGTGCGCAGAGCCATGCGGAGGAGGACCATCGCCCGAGGATACGGCCTCACGCGGCCGGGGTAACGCGGGAGGCCACGAGGATGCGCTCGGTGCCCGCCGCGGAGGGCGACCTGCTCAGGTGCGCCCCTTCAGCAGCGCCTCGAGGCGCTCGGGGTCGGCGCGCACCGTCAGGGTGCGTCCTCCCGCCAGGCTCACCAGGCCCGGCTTGGCCCCCTTGGGCTTGTGGACGTGCTTGCGCTCCACCACGTGCACCGGACACCGCAGGGCGCCGCGCGCTGGGGAGAAGTGGACGGCGAGGAGGGCAGCCTCGACCGTGGCCTGGTCGCTCGCAGGCCGACCGCGCTCCACCCGCAGGATCACGTGGCTGCCTGGGACGTCCGCGGTGTGGAGCCACAGGTCGAGCCCTCGCGCGTGGCGGAGGGTCAGGGCGTCGTTGTCCCGTGCCGTTCGGCCGACCCGGATCTCGAAGCCGTCGGAGGATCGGTAGCTCCGGTAGGGCAGGCGGGGGGCAGCGGTCGGCTTCTTGCGCGGACCCGTGCTCTGCAGGTGCTCCAGCAATCCACGCTCCACGGCGCTGGCGTCGAGTCCCTCGGGGTCGGAGGTCGTGGCGGCCTCCTCGAGGAGCTGCTCCAGCGCGCGGATGCGCTCCTCGGCACGGGTCCGCTCGGTCTCCAGGCTCGCGGCCTGCATCTCGAGCTTGGTGATCCGGTCGAAGTGGCGCTGCAGGTTCTCCTGCGGGGTGCGCTTGGGGTCGAGGGGGATCCGTCGCTCGGCTTGTTCGGCATCGAACCAGTCGATCACGACCGCCTCACGATCCCCTCGACGCAGCGTGCTGAGCGCGGCCTTCAGGAGCTCGCCGTCCTGGCGCAGGCGCTCCAGCTCCTCCGCGGCGGCTGCGCGCTTGACGAGGCCTTGGAGGCCGCCGCGCGCGCGGTCGAGCCTGCGCTTGGCTCGAGCCTGCAGCTGGCGCCGTGCATCCTCCCGGAGGGCACCGTCCGCTGCGCGACCCAGGGCGCACTCGACCCGCCAGGAGAGGGGAGCACGGTCCTTCACGGGCCCCGGGGGGCGCTCCTCGGGTTCTGCCCAGGTCGACTCGATGGAGGGCTGGGCCTCGCGGGGAGCGCGGGCCGCGCCTCCGGGGGGCTGCCACACCTGGCCCGGGGCGAGTCGCGGAGGGCGTCCGCCCTTCTCGGGTTGGGGGACCAGGACCTCCAGGATGCGGTCGTCGGGGCCCAGGAGCGTGACATTCGCATGGCGCCCCAGCAGCTCGAGGACGAGCGCGCGCCGCTCCCCGCTGGGGGCGTTGCGGAACTCGAGCAGAGCGAGGCGGTCGCCGCCGATCTGCTCGATCCGCGCGAGCTTCGCGCCGGCGAGCTCCTCGGCGAAGCGGTCGAACGCGGGCGCGTGGGCGCCCTTGTGCTGGTGCACGCGCCCCTGCTGCAGGATGAGCCGCGCGCCCTCCGGGTGGGCCGAGAGGCGGACGCGGAGGAGCGGGGGCCCCTCGGGGTCCGGAGCCGGCGGGTCCAGGACGAGGAGCATGTCCCTGGGGGGCAGGGGCTGCACCTCGCGCACGCTCCAGCCACAAACGAGCTGGCCGAGCTCGCGGACGAGCTCGGCCAGGTGCGTCGCAGTCAGTGCAGGCCGGTCGCTCAGGAGAGCTCCTCGGCGACGTTGTAGGTCCAGCCCAGGTCGGCGGGCTCCCAGTCGCTGAGCTCGGCGGCGTCGGGGAACCAGAGGGCGAGCTCGGTCGCCGCGGTGTCCGGGCCGTCCGAGGCGTGGACGAGGTTGTTGGAGAAGCTCATCCCGAAGTCGCCGCGGATCGTGCCCGGGTCGGCCTCGCGGCTGTTCGTGGCGCCCACGAGGCGACGCACGACGGCGATGGCGTCCTTGCCCTCGAGGCAGAGCGCGACGGCCGGGCCGCTCGACATGAACTTGACGAGGTTCCCGAAGAACGGGCGCTCCTTGTGCACGTCGTAGTGCTGCTCGAGCAGCTCCGTCGGGAAGGTGCGCATCTTGAGGCCGACGAGCTTGAGGCCCTTCTCTTCGAAGCGACCAAGGATCCGGCCGACGAGGCCGCGCTGGACGGCGTCCGGCTTCAGGAGGACGAGGGTGCGTTCCACGGATGGTGCGGGGTGGGGTGCTGTGCGGTGAGGAAGGGCGGCCCTTCAGACTCCCCATCCCTAGGGTGTGCTTCGGGGCCGCCCCGAAGTGGGCGACAAGGATAGCGATGGGGGAGCGGTCGGGAGCGCTCGGCCTGGATTCCGCGCGAGCCCGTTCTTCGGGGGCGGGCTCGCCCAGGAAGGAGGTTGCATTGGTGGGTGCGGGCGGGGGCGCC
>WTJQ01000417.1:0-2331 GCA_011524785.1 Planctomycetota bacterium
GCCCAGGCGGAGCTCGCGATCCCGGGCGAAGCGCTCGATGCCCTCGAGCAGGTGCTCGGGGTCGAGGTGCGCCTCCTCCTTCACCTCGGCGACCGAGCCGCCGGTCCGCCAGCGATCGTCCCAGTCGCTGGTCATCGCGTACTGCTCAGCGACCTTGCTGGAGAGCCAAGGGTGCATCCCGATCTTCGAGCCGTTGCTGATCACGGTCGAGTCGAGGAACTCCGCCTTGTGGAGCACGCGGTCGCGGTACTCCTTGGGCTGCAGCATGAACAGCTCGTGGCTGATCGCGGCGACGATCTTGCAGTTGGGCGCCTCACCGCTGTGGAAGCGCGGCAGCAGCTCGAAGATCGACTCGGTCGTCGAGGTTCCCTCGACGATGAGCGTGCCCTGCTTCGGGCGCGCGGGGTCGTAGTCGCGGATCACGTAGGCGCCCTTGGCGGCCTCCATGTGGCTCGGGACCCCGAGGGCCCCGCGGTCGGGGACCGCAACCGGCGGGCGCGTCAGGTGCAGGGCCACGATCGCCGCGTCGGCCTGCAGGGCGGCGGCCAGGGCCGGCGCCACCTCGTTGGGCTCCCAGGGGTGCAGGTTGATGACCTGGCCCTTCGGGAACAGCTGCGTCACCACCGGAGCGAAGATGCCGAAGTGGGTGCGGCTGTCCTCGGCCGTCTCGGGGCCCGAGTGCCCTGCGACCCAGATGACCTTGCCCACCTCGAGCTCGCAGTCCTGCGCCAGCTGGCTGAAGAGGCGCATGAGGCCGTACTTCAGGTAGCTGAAGGAGCCGTAGGTGCTGCACGCACCCCAGTAGCCGCTGAACGACCCCTCCGGGTCCTCGCTCAGGTTGACCGAGGCCGCCCCGCAGACCAGGCCGGCGTTGGTGAACTCGGTGATCTGCTGCGGCAGCAGGGCCCCGCCGGGGTTGCTGTCGCGCTCGTACCAGCCGAAGCCCTCGATGTTCCCGTGGTCCTTGGCGAAGCCCGAGATCGAGGTCGAGTCGGCGAGGTCGGCGGAGCAGGCCAGGACGAGCGGGCGTCCCATGGCCTCACGGGCCCGGGCGTTGACCCAGGCGCCGAACAGCTTGAAGCCGTCCTTGTTGGCCTTGCGCTCGCCGGGCGCGAAGAAGAGGTCCTGGGGCAGCGTCTCAGGGGCCAGCCAGGAGCGGTCGCGGGCGAGGTCCTGCGCGGGAGCGGCCGGCGCGGGGGGCACGCTCTCGCCGAGCTCGACGAGCCGATCGGAGAGGTACTCGACCAGGCCGGGCGTCTCGTCGAGGACCTTGAAGACGGTCTCGAACCAGCCGCGAGTCTGCTCGCGCACCGCGTCCTCGCCGCCATCCGTGGTGTCGCCGTGGCCGTCGAAGGTCACGCCGTACCGGGTCGCGAACTCCTCCCGGCAGGCCCAGAACGCGTCGCCGTTGCGCTTGTGAGCCTTGCCGTGCGAGGCCGCGTCGTAGACGCCGTAGCCACGGCCCTTGCGGGTCTTGAACCACACGCACCCGGGGCGCCCGCCGGTGTCCTCCGCGTGGACCACCTCGAGCAGGGCCTGGGTCAGCTGATGGAAGTCGTGGCCGTCCTCGGCGCCGGCGACACGCCAGCCATAGGACTCGAACCAGTCCTTCGGCTCGCCGTAGCCCACGGTCGAGTTGGCGAAGGTGTCGATGCCGTGGTCGTTCCAGTCGAGGAGGTAGACCAGGTTGTCGAGACCGAGGCCCCAGGCGCTGTTCTTCACCTCGTGGTGCGCCCCGGCCGTGTGGCCGCCCTCACCCTCCATGGCGAAGACCCGCGCGGACGAGCCCGCGTGCTTGAGCGCCATGGCCTGGCCGAGGGCCGCCGGGGCGCCGTGGCCCGAGGGCCCGGTGTTGGCCTTGAAGAAGAGGGTCTTGCCCTCCATCTCCGCGTGGCCGGGCAGGTGCCCGTTGTGGCGCAGGTGCAGGAGGTCCTCCCACACGAGCTGGCGCTCCTCGGCGTTCGGGACCGCGTAGCGTGCGTCCCCCGTGCGGGCGTGGCGGATGCGCAGGGCCTCGTTGTAGACGGCCAGCAGTGCGTAGACCGCGGGGTTGCAGTGCCCGGCCACCAGCACGAACCGGTCGCCGCCGGCCAGCTCGGGCCGGCGCACGTCGAAGCGCATCCCCGCCCCCAGGGTCGAGGCGACGAGCATCGGCACCTTGGAGCGCGAGCCGCCGGGGTGGCCGCTCTGCCGCAGGTTGAGCATCAGGTCGATGCACTGGTCGACCAGGTCCCCGATCACCTGCCAGTGGCCGAAGTGGGGGGTGAGGTCGTCGAGGGTCGGGCGCGGCGTGGGCGTGGTGCTGGTCATGGCGGGAGGCGCTGGGCTGCC
>WTJQ01000417.1:2431-5043 GCA_011524785.1 Planctomycetota bacterium
CCGTCCATGGCCTGGCCGCCAGCGTCCACGTCGCCGCGGGCGTCGATGACCATCACGAAGTCCATCTCCATGTCCATGGAGACGAAGTGGCCGGCCTTGCCGTCCCAGAGCATCTCGCCCGTGGCCTCGGCGGCCATCTCGATGACCACCGACAGGTCCACGCTGGCCTCGGGCGGCATCTCGGCGGAGATGGCCTCGAGGATCATGTCGGACAGGTCGAGGTTCTGCTCGAAGTCGCCACCGATCTCGATGACCATCAGGCTGCGGCCGTCGACCTCGCGGGTGCCGGCGTAGGTGAGCTCCAGGACCATGCCCTCGGCGACGGAGTCCATGAACTCCTCGAGCTCGATCGGGACGTCCCCGTTGGAGGCCTCCTCGTTGGCCGCGTCGATGGCCTTGTTCACGTCGAGGCCGGGGACGAGCACGCCCATCATGTCGCGGCCGCCGATGGTCCAGGAGTCACCCTCGGAGACGCTGTCCTTGGGGAGCATCGAGCGCAGGTCGAGGTCCTCGGCCATCATCTCGTAGTCCTCGGGGTCGACCGCGGCGTCCTCGGAGTCGAGCTTGATCGCGTAGGCGTCCTCCTCGGCGTCCCAGGTGTAGACGAGGGTCTCACCCTCGATCGGGGCGCTCTCGCTGCCGGAGTCACCCATCCCGGACGAGTACTCGCCCATGAGGGTGTCGATCGTCCGGCGGAGCATGGCCGGCTTGCCGTCGGCGATCTTCCCGTACTCGTCGACGACCGAGAGCACGTAGCCGAAGCTGCCGTTGGCGTCGGCCAGGTCGAAGTCGGCGCCCATGGCCGCCGGGTCGAGCTCCTGGCCGTTGAAGCTGATGATGAGGTCGTCGAGGCTCATCTCCATCGACGTCTCGAAGGACTTGGTCAGGGTGGTGCCCTCGGCGACGGCGAAGCGGACCTCGTCCTTGGGTCCGACGAAGGCCACGAGGCCGGTGGCGGCCGCGAGGCCCAGGAAAGCGAATCGGGTGTTCATGGTTCAGGAGCCCTCCTTCGGGCTCAGGGCGGTGGGAGCGCCCGGGGTGGCTGTGTTGCCGGAGGCGCCTATACGCCAGCCCCTGACGATATTCGATCGCGGCCGGACGAAAGGGCAGAACCGACGATCACTCGTCCCAGAAGCGCCGCAGCCCCTCGAGGGCGGCGTCCGGGTCCCCGGGGCCACCCCGCAGGCTGCGACAGAGCGCCCGGGCCGCGCCGGCCTCGTCCGGCTGCGGGAGCTGGACCCGCTCCAGGGCCTCCCGGGCGGCGGAGTGGGCCTCCTGGAGGGCGCGCGGCTCAGGGGCGAGGGCCGTGCCCGAGGCCAGGAGGTTCACCGCCAGGGAGGCTTGGACCTCCGGGTCCTGCTCCATCTCGAGGGCGGCGAGGAGGACACTGCCGGTCTCGGGGGCCGCGAGCTTCCATGCTCCGCGCAGGGCCGCCAAGCGCACGGGCTGGGAGGGGCTGGCGAGCCGGGCTCGCAGCCAGCCGGCCGGGACGGTTGGGCTGAGGATCCTGTCGAGTCGCCGCTGCGCGTCGACCAGCGGGCGCTCCCAGTCGAAGGCCTCCAGCCAGGTCCGCCAGTCGTCGCTGCGCGTCTCGCGCCACAGGTCGAAGACGAGCGCCCAGCCGACGAGGTGGGCCAGCACGTTCTCCCGCACGCCCATCGGCTCGTCGGAGCCGCGCTCGAGGATCCGCTCCAGCTCGAGGGCAGGCGGCCGGTTCTCCCGCAGCTCCACCCAGGGCCAGGCCGAGAACCCGTCGCGCACCCACCGGCCCTCGACCACGAGCCCGTCGGCGAGCAGGCACGCGACGCCCTCCTCGAACCACAGGGGCAGGTCCGGATCGAGCTCGGCCAGGCGCGCGTGCACCAGCTCGTGCACGAGGGTCCCCGCGTCGGCATCGCGGACGAAGACGCCGGTGTCGCCGGGGTGCTCGGAGCGCGTGTGGTAGCCCTTGATGGTGGCCGTGCCGAGGCCGGGCACGGGCTGGGAGGCCTCGGCCGCGTGGACCACGCTGCGGCCGTCCTCCCCGAGGTGCACGGGGGCGTCCAGGGCGTGGACGCGGACCGGCTCCTCGAAGGCGCCGAGCCAGTCCTCCACGGCAATGCGCGCGGGCTCCACCTCGGCGGCCCACAGGGCCGCGTCGAGGTCGGGCCGCTCGCGCTCGTGCAGGGACCAGCCCTCGTAGACCGCCACGGTCCGCCAGCTCGCCGCGCAGCCCAGGCTCACGAGCAGGAGGAGGGCGGGGGAGCGCAGCTTCATGGGCCGCCTCCGAGCATAGGGATCGGGCGAACACCTCTCCTACCGGGCGGGTCCCCGTGCCCAGCCTGGGACACCCCGGAGCCCCGGAGCCGCCCCGGGGCGCTACTCTCTGCCCTCCCTGGACCCCAGCCCCTCCTGCGCCATGGCCTCCTGGAACGCCGAACTCGACCAAGCCAGCAACATCGTCCTCGTCGTCGTCACCGAGGACGACGGGAGCGACCACGACTACCAGTTCGACTTCGACCCGACGACCGGGCGCTGGGAGTTCGCCGAGCGCGACCTGCTCGAGCGCGACTTCGGCGAGGAGTGGGTCGACGAGCTCGAGACCGAGATCGAGCGTCTGATCCAGGTCGGCG
>WTJQ01000573.1 GCA_011524785.1 Planctomycetota bacterium
AGGACGAGTGGGGCGACCGCAAGTGGACCCCTGCCCAGGTCCGCCGCGCGGAGCTCAGCCTCGAGGCGCGCCTGCGCTGATGCGACGGCCCCAGACGCTCGAGGTGCGTCACGGGCCGCTGGCGCCGCTCGCGCTCAGGCCGCCCGCTGCTGGAGCGAGGCGCGCGCGAGCCACGCCCCCAGGTAGCAGGCGACGCCGGCGAGGAGGACCACCGAGAAGCCCAGCTCCATCGATGCGAGCGCGGTGACGATGGAGCCAACCACGGTTCCCGCGGCGTTGATGGCCCAGGCCCAGGGAACGAGGCTCGGCGCCCGCCGCTCGAGCAGTGCGATGCCGTGGGCGAAGGGGACGCCGAGCACGAGCCCGAAGGGCGCGACGACGAGCGCGCCGAGCACCAGCCGCACTGGGGTCTCCTGCGCCGCTCCCCAGCGAACGAGGTCGGGCCCCAGGCCGTTCCATGCGATGGCGAGGACCGCCAGCGCGATCGGCACCGCCAGGAAGGGGGCGTCCGCGCGCGCGAAGGAGCGCCGCGTGAGGAAGCTCCCCAGGCCGGTGGCCACGAGGATCGACGCCAGGGTCACCGTGATCGAGTGGACGGGGTGCCCGACGAGCAGGGTCAGCTCCTGCATCAGCGTGACCTCGATGGCCACGAAGCCGACGCCCACCGCGAGGAAGTAGCCGAGCGCCGCGCCGATCGGCGCCCCGGCCTCCACCCGCGCCCGGCCCCGCAGCGGGAGCAGGAGCAGCAGCGCGGACAGCAGCGCGGCGACGGCGAGCTGGACCAGGACGAAGAGCGGGTTGCCCTGCACCTGGGAGGCCGGCGCGTTGAGCAGCTCGCGCGCTCCGGCCCAGTCCAGGAACCGGTTGAAGTGGAAGAAGTAGGGCCGGTCGTCGAAGACCGGGTCGATGCGGCTGGGCACGGAGGCCTGGAAGGCCGCCTTGTCGTCCGCACGCACGAAGGCCTCGACCACGCCGCCGCGGACCCGGCCAGGCCCGTGGTCCAGGCCCATGCCCGCGCGCTCGACGTAGGCCTCGAGGCGCGCCAGCTGCTCGGCGGTGAAGGGCACCTTCCGACAGAGCACCGAGGCGAAGTCGCCGGCGTGGACCACCGCCACGCACTCCTCGAAGCGCGCCGTGGAGACGCGCCGCCAGGCCTCGTGCACCACGCCCAGGAGGCGCAGGACCTCGACCTCCCCGGACAGGCGCGTCACCTGGATCGCGCCCTCGGGACCGGTCACCGCGAACATGTCCCCCAGCGCCTCGACCGTGTAGAGGAAGTTCTCGGCCAGCATGTAGGCCCCGCTGGCGAGGGCGGTCCAGGTGTCGATCCCCGACATCTGGAGCAGGTCGAAGCGCTCGGTCTCCCGCAGCAGCGCCGCGCGCCCCTCCGCGTGGACGATCTCGACCCCCGGCCGCTCCAGCAGCGCCCGCGAGCGCTCGGCGAAGACATCCTCGTGGAGGTCGACGATCTGCCGGTTGAGCTCCACCGCCTTGACGCGACGCGCCCCGCCCTCGACCGCGCCCCAGAGATCGGCAGCGCCACCGGCGCCGATGACGAACACCGACTCCGCGGCGAGCACCTCCGCGCCGAGCCCGTACAGGGAGAGGCGCAGGTTGGCGAGACCCTCTGGCGTGCCCGTGAAGTCGTGCAGGAACGTGCCGGCGCTGGAGTCCTGCGTGATGAACAGCTGCTCCTCGGGGTGGTCCGCCACGACCGGCCCATCCATGAACATGCCACGCTCCTCGGGGGCGACCCGATAGACGTCCACGCGCGACAGGGCGCTCCAGCGCGAGTAGACCTTCTCGTCGCCCAGCCGCACGCGCTGGCCGCGCTTGTAGCGGATCTCGTTCGAGGACGGGACGGGGAGGGCCTGCTCCGCGACGGGGGCCGCCGCCAGGGCCAGCACGCCCACGCCGCCGACCAGGCGCCGGAGCCGCGCTCCGTCCACCGCCAGCACCGCGCCCGCGGCCAGCAGGGCCGTGGCGCAGGCCGAGGCCCCCGCGGCGCCGAGGCTCCAGAGCAGCAGCGGGCACAGCACCGCCCCCACCGCAGCGCCGGCCAGGTCCCAGGCGTAGGCCCGGTGGATGCGCCCGGCGTGCACCGTGAGCAGGTGACCGATCACCAGACCGCCGGTGAGGAACGGGAGCGCCGCGCCCAGGTTGTAGAGGACGAACGACGGGAGGCTCGCGAGGGAATCGACGCGCAGGTCCGGGTCGATCGGGAAGCGCACCATCCAGAGGTGCGCGAGCGGCAGGCTCACCAGGGCGGCGATGGCGAAGCGTGCGAGCCAGCGATCGGGCGCCGCGGCGATCCGCGGGCGCAGGGCGAACAGGAGCGAGCCCGCCGCCCCCATGCCCAGCAGGCCGTTGGAGACGATCAGGAAGCCGTAGTGGAACGCGAGGCGCAGAGCACACAGGCGCGTGACCAGCACCTCCCACAGGAGGGTGGCGGCCGCCACGAGGGCGAGGACCGCGAAGTCCCTGGCCGGCGAGCGCCTCGTCGCCGCGACGGCCGACGCCGCGCTGGTCCCCGTGGAGCCGGACGTCACGGCGTCGTTCCCTCCGCGGCCTCACGCGCACCAGCGCCCTCGGGAGCCGTCCGCTCCTCCGGGGGCCAGAAGGGATCGCTCCAGGTGGGCGGCTCCGCCGGCCAGCGGCGCCACTCGCCGGACCGCCGGCCGTCGTCCATGCGCCCGCGCTCGGCCAGGCCGAGGTTCGGGTGATAGTGGGTCCACATGCCCACGGCCGTGCCCCCACGGAAACTGCCTTGCTTCTCGAGGCTGCCGTCCGCGCGGAAGAAGGACCACTCGCCCTCCTTCACGCCGCGCAGCGCGGCTCCCATGGCACGCACCGTCCCTTCGACGTGGAAGAAGGTCATCGGAGCCGCCTCCTCACCGTGCAGGTGCTCCATCTCGAGCTGGCCCGAGCGGTGCCAGCTGCGCCAGAGCCCGTCGGGCTCGCCGTCGTTCCAGCGGCGCTCTGCGCGAAGGGTCCCATCCGGCCACCACAGCTGCTCGAGGCCCTCCCGGACGGCGCGCCCGTCGTCCTCGTAGCGGATCGTCCACGCGCGCTCGAGTGCATCCGTCGCCGGGTTGCGCTCCTCGAGCCGCTGCAGGCCCTCGGGCGGAGGCGGTCCCTCCGGTCGGTACGCCCAGCGCTCGAAGCGTGGAGCGCAGCCGGCGAGGACCAGCGCGAGCAGGGCCCCCGCCGATGGGACCGGGAGGGCGCCGCAGCCCTCGCGCCCCCCACGGCCACACGCCGCCGAGGCGCGCAGCGAAGCGCGGCGCTCGCCCGAGGCAGACGCCGTGGAGGGAGCCCTCCGTGACGAGGTCACGGAGGTGCTCACCCGCGCGTGCCCCCGAGGAGGAGCGAGCGGAAGAGCAGGCCGAACGCCTGCTGGGACCACCCGCGGTACTGCGGACGGAAGCCGAAGAGGTGGACGCTGCCCTTGCCGTGGCGCGCGCGGACCCACGCGGCCTGGCCCGCCAGGGTCTCGCTTCCCTGGATCCAACCCGACAGCAGGACGCGGCTGGGCGCGAAGCGCAGCAGGACCTCGAGCCGGCTGTCGCTGGCCGTCCCCGCCTCCTCCTGCTCGCGCTCGGAGAGGACGCGCCACGCGGCGCTGCGCGAGAAGAACACCCCCACGCTCGCGGGCAGGCCGCGGGTCCAGGTGCTCGTCTCCGGCACCGTGCGCAGGACGCTCCCCGGACAGGAGAAGTCGTCGGCCTCGGTGGTCACGTCGACGAGCGGCAGCCGCAGCAGGTCGATGGCCCAGGCGCTGGAGGCCCCGCAGGTCACGAGGCGTCCGCCGCCGCGGACGAACTCCTCGACGGCGATCGCCCCCTCGGGGTCCAGGCCGCCCGCGTAGCGCGGCATGATCGAGCCCTCGGCACGCCCGCCGTCCAGCTGGCTGGAGGAGTTGCCGGGGAGCAGCAGCACGTCGACGATCTCATCGAGGCTGCCGGCGCGCAGGTCCTCGTTGCGCACCGTGCGGTAGGGAATGCGCCAGGTGTCGAGCACCCAGCGCATCCAGCCCTCGGGCTTGAAGCCCGACCAGGGGGCGTAGAGGCCGATCCGCGGCAGGCGCCGCAGCACCTCGGGCCGCTCGTCGACGTTGGCGACGTCGCGTCCGGGCACGAACAGGCCGGCGCGCTCGCCCGCACCGATCCAGGTGACGGGCTCGCCCTGGCCGAGGAGCTGGGCCACGCGGGACCAGGAGGACGAGTGGGCGCCGGAGAGCCAGCCCCGCGGCACGCCGCCGACGCGCGGATCCCCCTGGAACGCGTCGGCCAAGGAGGCCCGGTCGGTGACGGGCTCGCAGCCCTCCGGGAGCGGCTCGAAGACCGCGACGCGGCGCACGCCGAGCAGGCTGGGGAGGGTCCATCCGGCCACGTCGTAGGGCGGGTCCCCCTCGGGGTACTCCTGCAGCTCCATCAGGTCCTGCAGGTGGGCGCCGAAGGGCTGGTCCCGGCGCAGCACCAGCGTGCCCGCGGGCCAGGTCCGGCCGCTGGCCGTCCACTCCTCGGTCAGGCGATGGACCTCCAGGCCCGAGTCCAGCGCGACCTGCACGAGGCGCACGGCCGCGTCGGGGTCGGTGGTCTGGTTCGGCAGCACCCAGCCCCGGACGCCCTCGCTGCGCCCCTCGTCGATCGTGCGCTGCGAGGCCGCCAGCTGGTTGCGTCGCCAGAAGGACGGCTCTCGCCCGAGGCTCCCGAGCAGGCTCTCCCCGAAGGCGAGCTCGTACTCGATGATGTCGCCCACGCGCCACCAGCCGCCGGGCCAGGGATCGGGGAAGCGGTTGGAGGGCGCGTAGGCCCCGAGGCCGCGCGGGGCGCTGAGGTCACGCCGCTGCAGGAAGGTGGGCGTGGCGAGGTCGGCGCTGGCCGCCTCGGTGAGGAGCCCGATGACGTTGTGGCGCACGGGCACGTTGCGGTTCCCGCCGTTCCACCACATGTCGTAGCTGACGCCGGTGGAGACCCCGGTGAAGCCCGCGGCCGTCAGGTCGTGCAGCGCGCGCGAGCCGAGGGCGTCGATCC
>WTJQ01000239.1 GCA_011524785.1 Planctomycetota bacterium
CCCGAGAACGGCTCCCCCGGCTTCGAGGAGCACTGGTGGTACAAGGACCACGGCAACGTCCGCCTGATCGGGATCGACTCCAACAGCGGCTACCGGATCCCGCAGCAGCTGGCGTGGCTGGACGGCGTCTTGGCGGAGGCCGCGGACGACCCGGTGATCGACTTCGTCTTCGCGGAGATGCACCACCCGCACAAGACCCCGTCCTGGACGCCGGGCAACACGGCGTTCACGGGGGAGGTCGTCCAGCGCCTCGAGGCCTTCTCGACGGCGACCGGGAAGCCGTCGATCCACTTCTTCGGCCACACCCACTCCTACGAGCGCGGCCAGAGCCGTGACCACGAGCACCTCTGGGTGGACGTCTCTGCGGGGGAGGGTGACCTGGCCTGGTGGGGCGAGTTCCCGAACGAGGACTATCCCGAGTTCCAGAAGGTCTTCATGGACTGGGGCTTCGTCCTCATGGAGGTCGAGGACGGCGAGAACCCGAGCTTCCGCATGCGCCGCGTCTCGCGCGGGAACCAGTTCGACCCCAAGGACAACGCGGTCATCGACGACCTCACCATCCGGCACCACAACGCGGCGCCCGCGACGCCCCGGGCCCTCGATCCGGTCGGCGGTGCGGTGGAGGTCTCGGCGGACGAGGGCGTCCTCTGCGGCTCGGCCTTCGAGGACCCCGATGGGGACTTCCACCTGGCCTCCCACTTCCAGGTCACGGCCGTGGCAGGGGACTACTCCACGCCCGTGCGTGACGAGTGGTTCCGCTTCGAGAACTGGTTCGCTCCGCCCGGGGCGACCGGCCGTGAGACGGGCTACTTCTCCGTCGACACGCGGGCGGGCAAGGACGTGCGCGAGCTCGAGCTGGGACCGCTCGACCCCTTCACGACCTACCACTGGCGCGTGCGGTACCGCGACTCGAGCCTCGCCTGGAGCGACTGGAGCGAGGAGGCCACGTTCACCACCGGCGCCGCTGCCGTCGGGGCGGCCTGTCTCCCGGAGGGCGGCTGCGCCGAGCTGCGCGAGTCGGAGGCCCTTGCCCTCGGGGCGATCTTCCACGGGGTGGGCACGACCTGCGCGGAGGTCGAGTGCCCGACCTACGTGAGCCTCTTCGAGGAGGACTTCGAAGGGGTCGAGCTCCAGTCCCCGTCGATGGAGTCGGGCAGCGGCCCCTCCTGGTCACCGGATCCGCCGCAGGGTTGGACGACCAACCGCGACGCCATGACGGGGGGAGGCGTGGACGAGTGGCGCAGCTGGTCCTTCTCGACCAAGGACTTCTGGGTCACGGCATCCGGCGACCAGGGCCGCAGCGGCTTCGCCCTCGGGGACGGGGTCATCGCCGTGGCGGACTCGGACGAGTGGCACGACGCTCCCACCGAACGCGGTGAGGAGGGGGGATTCCTGGCGGTGATGACCACGCCTGCCATCGACCTCCGCCCGGCGGCTCGTGGACCGCTCCTGCTCGCCTTCGACTCGTCGTGGGTGCCCGACGAGCCGATGGTGGCGCGGGTGTTCGCCGAGTTCGACCGCGGGGGGCGCGTGCCGGTGCTCGAGTGGTCGTCGAGCGAGGGGAGTGCGACCTACAAGGCCGCTGGGCCCAGTGAGCGGGTTCGGATCCCGATCGATCCGCCCGCGCGCGCCCGGTCCGTGCGCCTCGTGTTCCAGCTGGGGGAGTCCAACAACGACTGGTACTGGGCCCTCGACGACGTCCGACTGCTGGGGCCCGCGCCTCGCTGAGGAGGTCGTGTCCTCACCACTGCTCGATCGAACGACCTGGGGAGGGCCGGCTCGTACCCGTAGCATCGAGGCGAGGCCTGCTCGAGCGCAGCGCCCTCCGTTGCCGAGCAGCTCATCATGAACCCCCGCACCTCGTCGATCGTGAGCCTCCTCCTCGGCCTGCTGTGCGGGTCAGTCCTCGCTCAGGACGTCGGGCCGGTCGTCGGACACGTGGACAGGCACACGGCCCACCTGCTCCTGCGGCGTGGCGAGGACGAGGGCCGCTATCGCCTCCACCTCGCGAGTGAGACGGCGCCGGCCGTCGAGCCCATCGAGGCCGAGGCGCGAGCGCAGGGCGACTTCGTCGCGCGCTTCGAGGTCCGGGGCCTGCAGCCCGACACCCTGTACCAGTACCGCATCGACCGGCTGGAGGGCGCCGTGGAGACGGCCGTCGCCGAGGGCGAGGACCTCTCCTTCCGAACGGCTTCCGACGAGCGCCGCGGCGGCGACGTGACCCTCTGCTTCACGTCCTGCGTGGACATCGAGACGAACCCCATGTGGGACGACGTGGCCGCCCTGGGGCCCGACCTGCTGCTCCTGATGGGGGACACGCCCTACATCGACAGCTCGGATCTCGGCGTGGCGCGCCGGCGGCACCGGGAGTTCCTCGCCATGCCGGGGCTCGCCGATCTCGTGCGCTCGATCCCGACCGTCGGCACCTGGGACGACCACGACTTCGGACGCAACAACGGCAACGGGCGCAACATGGCCAGTGGCAAGCACGCCACGCGGCAGGCGTTCGTCGAGTACCGCGCGCACGATCGCTACGGAACCGGCGAGGAGGGCGTCTTTCACGGGATCGACCTCGGCATGATCGAGGTCTTCCTCCTCGATCCGCGGACCTTCGCGCAGACGGGGCCGTCCCCGGTGGATCCCCGGCAGCCAACGTGCTTCGGGGATGCGCAGTGGGAGTGGCTCGCCGCCTCCCTGCGCGCTTCCGAGGCGCCCTTCAAGGTCCTCGCCCAGGGGGCCATCTGGCAGGACAAGAAGAACGGCGAGACCGACGACCTCTTCACCTACTGGTACGAGCGGGACGCCCTCCTCGACCTGGTCGAGCGCGAGGGGATCGGCGGCGTCGTGCTGCTGGGGGGCGACATCCACGTCTCGCGCCACCTGGTGCATCGGCAGCGCGTCGGGTACGACCTGCACGACTTCGTCGTCTCGCCGGGGCACGAGCGCACCATCACCGGGCTCGACGTGTTCCATCCCGACCTCGCGTGGTCCCTGGTCGAGGGACGTCAGTTCCTGTCCCTCCGTGCGAGCGACGGCCCCGGGGGGCCGACGCTGACGGCTCGCTTCCAGCAGGCCGGAGGGCGTGTGAATCGCGTCGTGCAGCTCACGCTGGACGAGCTGACGCCGCGCCGGGCTGAGGGTCTCGAGCGTGACCTGCGCGCGTGGTGGGACTTCGAGGAAGGGCTGGCCGGGCGCGGCCCCCTCGCGAACCACCTGCCAGCTGTTCCATCACACCCGGGCCTGGTCCAGCAGGACCCTCAGCGAGGCGGGGCCCTGCGCCTCGATCGAGCCGAGGAGCAGTTCCTGCGGGTGGCTGGCAATCCCCTCGACGACAACTCCGCGGCTCACAGCCTTGCGCTCTGGATGCGTCCGGAGACGCTGCCCGCGCATGGGGCCGAGGAGCGCATGTTCCTGCTCGAGAGCACGGCCGAGCGGCAGCCGAGCGGGTCGAGCGCCTGGCACCTGTCCCTCGGCCTGCGAGCGGCGCCCGATCCGAGCCAGGTGAACCTCGAGCTGCACACCCACACGCTCTGGCCCGCGGCCGCGCCCGAGGCGGCTCCGACCGCCCACTCCCAGGGGGGCTTCGCGTGCCTGCTCGATCGGAGCGAGCTCGAAGGGTGGACCCACCTCGCCTGCACCTTCGACTCGACCAGCTGGCGGCTCTACGTCGACGGCGCTCCGAGGGCGGAGCACCGACTGCCAGTCCCCGGACCTGCGTCCGAGTTCGGCGGCCTCGTCATCGGCGGTCACCGGGCGGGTGCTGGCCGGAACCTCGACGGCTGGATCGACGACCTGGCGCTGTGGGCCCGCGTGCTGGAGCCGGAGGAGATTCGCTCGCTGGCTGGCGAGGCCCGGTGAGGGGGAGTGACCTCGCCACGGCTCGTCGGCGTAGGGGGCCCAGGGGCGGGCGCGCCCAGGGCTGGTACGACCCCATGGATGCTCCAGGCGGGATCGACCTCACGCCGTCCGGCGGGGGAGCCCGTGCCCTCAGGAGGCTCGACCTTCGCCGATGCTCCGAGAGGGAGGAGTGGAGCGGCTGATGGGACTCGAACCCACGACATTCAGCTTGGGAAGCTGACGCTCTACCAACTGAGCTACAGCCGCTCGCAGAGGCGCGGATTCTAGTCGCGGCGGGGGGGCTGTCAATGGTCGTGGCCCGTGGGGCCTGGCCCGGGGCCCAGCTCCCACGAGGGCCGTGAGGGCCTGGCGAGCGGCCTCACCGGGGCAGGCGTGGTTTTTCTCGAGGTGGCTGTCCGGTCCAGGCGTGTCCGGTGCAGGGAGGGGTGTGCCGCGCGGTGCGGCACGAACGACACCACCCCCAACACACCAAGGAGACCTTCCCATGAAGCCCCTCACCATCCTCGCCACCCTCGCCCTGACGGGCACCAGCCTCTTCGCCCAGGGAGAAGAGGGCGGCTACGTCTACAACCAGGGCGAGGCCCGGTTCGTTGACAACGTCTTCAACTTCCTCGACCACTTCAACTACGACCAGTACGTCTGGTGCGAGGACTGGCTGTTCACGACGAGCAACAACTCGAACGTGGACAACATGGACTTCGCCTACTACAGCGGCCACGGCAACAACTTCTACCTGGGCATGGGTCCGGGAGCCTCGGCCAGCGGCGTCTCGATCGGCTCCAGCACCCAGTGGGGTGACCGGGACCTCGAGTTCATCGTCTTCCAGTCCTGCAAGGTCGTTCCGTCGCCCATCGACCGCTCGGACTGGTACCAGCGCTGGGTCGGCTCGAACGACGTGTTCCAGGGCCTGCACCACGCGATCGGCTACCGGACCAACAGCTACTCCGGCAACGGCATCTCGGACAACTACGGCGGCCGCGTCCGCAACAACCAGCGCGTGCGCCAGGCCTGGTTCGCCGCTGTGAACGACGAGCGCTCCTGGTGGACGGGCTCGAGCTACCCCGGCTACGCGTCCGGCGTCTACCACGCCAGCTGCTCGAACGACCGCTACTACTCCTTCGTCGCCGACCCGCCGGCGGGCCACGGCAGCCTCTCCATCACCTACCAGCAC
>WTJQ01000610.1:0-6319 GCA_011524785.1 Planctomycetota bacterium
CGGAGGAGACCCTCGTGCTGCTCGTCACGGACAACGGCTGGATCCAGCGCACCGACGGCAACGGCTACGCCCCGCGCAGCAAGCGGACACCCTACGAGGGCGGCGTGCGCACGCCGATCGCCCTGCGCTGGCCGGGCACGATCGCTCCCGAGCGCCGCGACGTCCCGGTGAGCTCGGTCGACGTGCCCGCGACGATCCTGGCCGCGTGCGGCCTCGAGGTCCCCGATGCCTGGCCCGGGCACGACCTCCGGCTCGCCACGGCCACCGGGGAGCACGCTCGCGGTCCCGTCTTCGGCGCGGCCTTCACCCACGACGTCGTCGACCTCGAGGACCCGAGTCAGAACGTCCTGAGCCGCTACGTCGTCGACGGCGAGTGGAAGCTCATCCTCCACGAGGAGGAGGGAGCGCGTCGGAGTGAGCTGTTCCGGATCCTCGAGGATCCTGCCGAGCGGACGCCATGCGAGGAGCCCGAGGTCCTTCCACGCTTGAAGAAGCTCCTCGATGGATGGTGGGCCCCCTGAGGGGCCTGCAAGGGCCTCCGCTGACTCGCAGGGCGGCATTGAGGCCGGCCAGGGACGCCACGGAGTAGGGTGCAGGGGCGCGCACCTGCCCCGGCGCGCAGCCGACGAGAGCGGGCACGACCCAGGAGCGACATGCCGACCGACTCACCCCTGCACATCTACGAGAAGGCCATGCTGCTCATCCTCAAGGACGAGGAGGGCATCGTGGGCGTCAGCCACTGCGACCTCGCCCTGGCGGGTGCGATCCTCTCCGAGCTCTTCCTCGACGAGCGGCTCACCGTGGAGGGGGAGAAGAACCTCGTCAGGGTGAAGGACGCCAGCAGCACGGGAGACGCGCTCCTGGACGAGTGCCTCGAGCTCATCGAGCGCGCGTCGACTGCACGGCCCCTCCAGAAGTGCCTGACCGAGATCGCGGCCCTGTCCGAGCTGAAGCACCGCATCGCGCGTGGGCTCTGCAGGCGGGGCATCCTCCGCGAGGACGAGGGCAAGGTCCTCCTGTTCTTCACGCGCAGGATCTACCCCGAGGTGGACCCGGGTCCCGAGGACGCCCTCGTGGCCGAGCTGACCGAGGCGATCTTCACTGACACCGACGAGGTGTCGCCGCACGTCGCGGCATTGATCGCACTGGGCAATGGCGTCGGTCTGCTGAACGGGACCTTCCCCCGCAAGGACCTCCGGCAGCGCCGCGAGCGCCTCGAGGCCATTGCCCGTGGTGACGTGGGGACCGTGTCGCAGGCCGCCGCTGCGGCCAGGGAGGCGATCGAGGCGGCGATGCTCGTGTGCGTGATCGTCCCGGCCATCATCACCTGAGGTGCGAGGCCCCGGCGCGCGGGTCACCGGTACCGCTCGCGCGCCTCCTCCACGTTCGCGGAGGGAGCGTGCCGGAGTGAGCTGCTCCTGGTCCGAGCGACCAGTCGGGGACTATCCGAAGTGAGGCCGTGCCTCATCGATGCTCGCGTAGGGCCCGGTCAGGTCCTCGCTGAGACTGCGCCTGAGCACGACGCCGTTCGGCAGCTCGAGGATCTCGATCAGGTCCCCACCTCCGCACGCTCCACTGTCGAAGTCGATGGTCTCGACGGGCTCGAGCGCGTTCAGGGCGTTGTGGATCGCATCGTGGATCTCGCTCTCGATCTCCTCCGGGGGCTGCCCCTCCCGCGCATGGACCTCGAGGGCCTGGACCGCTCGAGCGATCTCCTCTTCGTCGAGATCCGAGTTCCAGCCGAGGAACATGTGCAGCTCCTCACGGCCGTCCTGGGTCTTCGCGAGCTCCATCACACAGGTCCAGACAGCTTGATCAGCGGGTGAGTTCATGCGTTCGTTCCTCGATGGGGAAGCTAGTGCGACCAAGCCTTCGACGCACGGCCGCAGCGTGTCATCAGGGATGCAATCCGCTCACCGGGCCCGCTTCACGATCTCGCGTGCGGGTCGGACCGGATCGGCCGGAGCCCCCGACTCGATCGCCGCGATGGCCTGGGCGACCAGGTCCTTCTGCTTGCCGAGGTTCTTGGACTCCTTGTGGGCGCCCAGCCGGCTCTGCAGGTCGCGGAGCTGAGGGAGCACGGGCCTGGCCGCGGTGCCGTAGGTCCCCAGGGCCTGCATGCACTTCACGATGCGGTCCTGCTTGCCCCACTGGTCGATCTCGGTGACGGCGATGCAGAGCTCCATCCCCTCGGCGATGCGGTGCTTCGCCAGGAACTCGAGCCCGGCGAGGCGGATGCCGTTCGAGAACATGACGCCGCTGGGGCTGGGCGTCCGCACGGCCTCGAGGATCTCGGGCAGGATCGGGGCCAGCTCCTCCAGCGTCATCAGCTTGAAGACCTGGGCCACCGCACCGCGCGCCCGGCCGTCGTCGTTCTGCATGAGGCGCACGATGGCCCTGCGCAGGAGGTCGCGATCGAGTCCCTCGACGGACTTGGAGAGCAGGCCCCGCATGCGCAGCGCCCCGCCCGGATAGAAGAGGCAGAAGGCGAGGTAGCGCTGCGTGAACCCCCGCGGGTCCTCGGGATCGTCCCGCAGGGCGAGCTCGAGCATCGGCACCGCGGCCTCGCGAGCCGGTTCCCCGATCGCGGCGAGGGCGTAGCACGCCTGGATCCGCAGCCAGACGTCATCGTCCTCGAGGAAGCGTACCAGCTGCGGCACCGCCTCGGCCGCGCGCCCCTTCAGGGCGGCGATGGCCTGGCACGCTCCGTAGCGCGCCTCGACCCGGCGCTTCTTGAGGAGCCGCAGCACCTGGGGCACGGGATCGCCCTCGGCCTTGGCGAGGGCCTCGGCGGCGCGTGACCGGACCGCGGGGGACCAGCTCTCGAGCAGCCCGAGCAGCTCCCGCAGGTCCATGCCCTCGTAGTGGTCCTTGGCGAGGGACCAGTTGTCGAAGCCTCGGCCTGCCTCGATCGTCTCGCGCAGCGCGCGATCCTCGAGCAGCAGGTCGTCGGAGGCGCCCTTCCCCGTGAGGAACAGCTCGCGCCGATCGAAGGTGTGGCTCAGGACGAACGCGCCCGTGCAGTCCCAGCGCCCGTACTTGTGCTCGCCACCGCTCATGCCGGCCCCGCCCTGGTAGGGGAAGCTGCCGTCGTGCGCGCGGGCCAGGTCGTAGTACCAGCGCTGCTCGGCGAGGAAGGCGCTGACCGCCTCGGGGCCGGCGCGCATGACGCCGATCGGCCCCCACAGGTAGCTGAAGTAGTTCCCCGTGTGGCCGCGCTCGCGCTCGCCGTAGGAGGCGGTCGTCATGCGGGCGAAGAAGCGCGCCTCCTCCTCCAGGCCCTGCAGGTCGAAGATCAGCGCGGCGACCCCGTCCTTGCCGTTGTCGTCGTGGACGTCCCACCCGGGACGATGGTCGCCGTAGGGGATCGCTCCCTTGCCGACGTAGAAGAGCGCGAAGCGGTTGGCGCGCTCGATGGCGGCGCGCACCTCCTCGTCCCGGACTCCGCAGCGCTCCGCCAGGACGAGGCCCAGGTGGCAGATCAGCCCGGCCTGGTTGAGCGCGCCGTAGCCGCCGAGCTTGCCGTGCAGGCGCCCCTCGTTGAGATCGGGCCAGGCCATGCCGTGGCCCCAGGTCCCGACCCCGCTCTGGCCCTGCGCGATCGTCGTGGCGTACTCCACGATCGCCGGCATGACCTTGCGGTCCTTGGTGGAGAGGTAGTACTCGGTGAGGAAGAGCAGCCGGTACCCCCACTGCCACGAGAACAGGCCGCTGGTGCGCCCCTCGAGGCTGAGGTCCGTCGCGGGGTCCCCGACCTCGCGCGCGAGCTCGCGCACCGCGGAGGCGTACTCACGCCGTCCGGTCGCGAGGAGGGCGAGGGCGTTCACCATCCCGTCGATGTCGCCCTTCATGTTCGCCGCGATGTGGTCGCAGGCCGCGTCGAGGATGGCTGCGGACTTGCGGCAGTCGAAGGGCGCCGTCCTCGAGTAGGGGCCGAGGACAGGCAGCTGGAGGACGACCGGCTCGGTCGCTCCGTCGCGCCAGCGCAGCAGCGGAAGCTCCCCGCCCTTGGCCTCGGCCCGGGTGATCGCCTCGCCGAGCAGCCTCCGGGGATCACCCTCGAACGGCTCCTCGAGGCCGAGCACCACGTCCCCCGGGCGCAGCACGCCCTCGGCGGGGGACCCCGCGGCGACCGTCGTGATGAGGACCTGGCGGGCCTCGCGCGTCTCGAGCTTCCAGCCCCACATCCACCCGCGGGCGCCCGTGGGCCCGAGGTTCCAGTCGTGCTTGCCGTCCGTCTCCCCACCCGCCGTCAGGTCCGGGACGGGGGGCTTGTTGCGCTGGGCGAGCGCTGACGGAGCGGCTCCGAGGGCGATGAGGAGGACAGCGACGAGGAAGGAGACGAGCCTCATGGCCTGAGTCTAGGGCGCCCCTGCGTCGAGCCTACGCACTCCTAGCGAACGTGTCCTCGCTCCGGCGGTAGGCTCGCTTCCATGAACGCGCTCTCCCTGCTCCTGCTCCCCGCCATGGCCTCGGTCGGCGACGGGGTCTCCCCGCCTGCGCCCGAGTTCGCGGCCCCCGTCCAGCTGGTCGGCGGCGGCACGCCGCTCGGGAGCCGCAAGATGTACCCCTCGCCCGCGGCCCACGACGTGGACGGCGACGGCAAGCTCGACCTCGTGCTCGGCGATCTCCCCGGGCGCATCACCTGGTCGCGCCGCGGCGTGGACGGGATGGAGAAGGAGCAGCCCTTCGAGAAGACCGACGGCACGCAGCTCAACTTCTCCAACTGGTGATGCATCGGCATGGGTTCACAGTTCGTGGACCTCAACGGCGATGGGCACAGCGACTACCTGACCTCGATCTTCGACGGCTCGCCGCACGTCAGCTGGGGCAGTGAGGAGGGCTTCACCGAGCCCGAGCTGCTCTACGACGCCGGGAAGGAGCGCATCCTCGTGGCCTACTACTGGGACTACGACGAGGGGTCGCATCTCACGACCGGGCGCTCGATGCCCGACGGCGAGGCGGCCAACATCCGAGGGATCTCCGCCCTGGCCTTCGACTGGGACGCCGACGGGGACTTCGACCTGCTCCAGGGGACGTACGAGGAGGGCCGGCTCTTCCTCCAGCTCAACGAGGGCACCAACGCGGAGCCGCGCTTCACCGGCAAGAACCAGGACGTCCTGGCGGGCGGGGAGCCGCTTCGCAACGACGCCAAGATGACCACGCCGCGCCTCGTCGACTGGGACGGTGACGGCGACCAGGATCTCGTCTACGGGACCTTCGGGGACGCCTCCGAGCCCGGCCGCGTCCTCCTGCTCGTCAACACCGGCCGCATCGGCGCGCCGGAGTTCGCAGCGCCCCGCGTCCTGCTCGAGGGGATCGTCGGGTCCGAGGTCTCCGAGGCCGCGGGCCCGAGCGAGGGGCTCTACCCCGAGGTCGTCGACTGGGACGGGGACGGCGACCTCGACCTGATCGTCGGCGGCTACTCCCGCTGGTCGCCCCCCGGGCGCGAGCTCAGCGAGGAGGAGCAGGCGACCGTCGCGCGCCTGCGCGCTCGCGAGGCCGAGCTGCAGGAGGCCTACGCCGCCATCTCCGTCGAGTACTCCGACGCCCTCGACGCCGCGCTGGAGGGCAAGTCGGAGGAGGAGCAGGAGGCCGTCTTCACCGAGGTCTACGGGCAGTTCCGCGAGCGGATGCAGGCGGCCTCCGAGGCACTGAAGGAGGTCACCGACGAGATCGAGACCTACGTGCCGCGCCCCCAGCGCAAGCCCCTCGTCTGGTTCTACGAGCGCGTCCAGTGACGGCGGACCGCGCGTGATGCGAGGAGGGCCCCGGGCGCACGCGCGTCCGGGGCCCTCTCGCTCGCGAGCGATCGAGGCGTCAGCGTCCCGAGCGCGCGCGCACCGCCTCCGGGAGGGCCTCGTAGAAGGCCTCCGGGACGCGGTGCTCCAGGTTCCAGTCCTGGTCCAGCGTCACGAAGATCGCCTCGCCGCCGCGGTCCTCGGTGGCGATCCGCTGGATGCCCATCGTCCCGCGTCCGTCGAAGCACCACATCGTCGTCTCCGACTCATCGGGATGGACGAACCAGGCGGCGGCCACGTCCTTCAGGACGAGGGACTGCGCGAGCCTCTCCGGCTCCTCCGGCGTTTCGACGGACCAGGCGCTCTCGACGACCAGGTCCTGGGGCCACGGGGTTGGCGCGCTCCCGTCGGTGAGCTCGAGCTCCTGGGGCCTGAGCGTGACCGTCACGGTGAGCTCGCCAGAAGCGAAGATCCCCGGCGCGCGGATCAGGCCCACGGGGATCGGCAGCGGGGACCCCTCGTTGCCCGTCGGGGCCGGATCCGAGGACGTCGGGGCGTCGGTCCCGGGGGCGGCTGCG
>WTJQ01000610.1:6419-10318 GCA_011524785.1 Planctomycetota bacterium
AGGACCGAGCGCTCCGGGAGCAGGCCCTGCCGCTGGTGGAGGAGGCCGTGCAGCGCTTCTTCCGGCTCGATGGGCGCGGCGTGGGGGAGAACCTGTCCGCCGCGGAGGCCCGCCTGCGCGGGGAGGAGGCCGGACCCCTCGCGGCGCTCCGCCTCCATCCGGCGGTGCGCCTCCAGGAGGCCGCGGCTCCCGAGGTCGAGCTCGTGTTCGGCTGGCTGTTCGGGGGACCGCTCGAGGAGGAGCTCCTACTCGAGGTCCGCTGCGGGGACCAGCTGCTCGAGGGGCCAAGCACGGTCCGACTCGATCCCGAGGCGCAGGCGGCGCGCTGGACGGGACGCTGGCCCGAGGCCGACGAGCGAGCCCTCGGCGACCTGCGGCTGGAGATCGTCGTGCGCTCGGGTGAGTCCCGAGCGGGCCGCTCCCTCTCCTTCTCTCGCGTGGAGGGGCTCGCGTCACGACTCGATGGGCTGCGTGCCTTCGTGGAGGAGCGCGAGCAGCGTGGAGCTGCTCCGAGCATCGAGGGCCTGACCCTCGCGGCGCGGGTCGAGCTGCTGGAGAGCCTGGCGGAGGGATCCCGCGAGGAGACGGACTTCCCGGCAGCGCGGCTGCTCGCGGAGGCCGAGGCGCTGGCGGCGTCCCTGCGCGAGGGGGCGACCTGGTGCGACCGGAGCCGGCGCGGCCAGCACTGGTGGACCGTTCCGGCCGGCCGCGGGACGGCTCCCCTGCGGCTGCTCGTGCCGCAGGCCTACGACCCCGATCAGCCCCCGCCCGTGGTCGTGGCGCTCCACGGCGCGGGCGGCAGCGAGAACATGTTCTTCGACAGCTATGGGGACGGGCGCATCGTCGAGCTGTGCGAGGAGCGCGGCTGGCTGCTCGTCGCGCCGCGCGTCACCCCCTTCGGGGCTCCGGTGGAGGCCATCCTCGAGTCCCTCACCGAGCGGCTTCCGTTCGATGCGGAGCGCGTGCTCCTCGTGGGGCACTCGATGGGGGCCGGGGCCGGCCAGCGCCTGCTCCAGCGAGCGCCCGAGCGCTACGCGGCGTTCGTGGCGATGGGGGGCGGCAGCCGCGTGCGGGATGCGGGGAAGCTGGTCGACGAGCCCGTCCTCGTCGCCGCCGGGGACCGGGACTTCGGTCGCCCCGGCGCCGAGGCCCTGCATGCCAGCCTCGTGGCCGCGGGCAGCGAGCGCGCACGGCTCGTGATCGCGCCCGCCTGCGAGCACCTGCTGATCGTGGCCGACGTGCTGCCCGAGGCCTTCGACTGGCTCGACGAGGTCCTGAGCGACTGAGGCGTCGGTGGGGGCGCCGGCGGAGGCCCGGGCGTATCAGGGTCGCGACGGCGGCGCTCCTCAGCGGGGCGCCGGCACGTCGAGGAACTCGTAGGAGAGCTTCTCGGTCTTCGCTCCGACGAGCAGGCCGAGCTGGAGCTTGGCGCCGCGGGCCTCCTCGGGGAGCATGCAGTCGGTCGAGAAGCTCTTGCCGCCGCCGCTCGCAGTCGATCGGGGCCAGAGGTCCATGACCTTGCCCTTCCTGTCGACCCAGCGGTACTTGCGGTAGAGGTCGAAGTCCCCCGAGCCCTTCGCGCTGAAGCGCGGCACGATCGCGACGCGGGTCTCGATCTGGAGGCCGGCCTTCTTCCAGGAGGAGCCCTTCGCGCGCTTGTACTTGGGGCCTTCGGAGAACTTGTCCAGGGTGTACTCGGTCCCATCGTCCATCCTCACGACGAGCCGGAGCCCCTCGAGCTCACGATCGCCGATCTCGAACGACTGCGTCCACACGTCGCCGGTCGTGGACGAGCCCTGGTAGGCGAACTCCTTGTCGTCCTCGTCGAGGAGGACGGCCTCGTCGAACTCCCAGGGCCTCTTGGTGATCTGCACCTGCAGCATGCGCAGCCCCTCGATGCGGGCCTTCAGCTTGAAGCCCGCCTCCTCGAGGGTGTCGTCCTCCCAGTCGATCGGGTCAGCACCCTGCTCGAGCATGAGCGGGACGTCGACCCAGCGCGTCTCGCCCCCGTGCGTCAGCTCGTAGTGACCGGCGAGCCGCTGGATCGACTTCCACTTGGTCTTCGGCTTGGACAGCTCCCACACGAGGAGGTGCGTGCCCTCCTCGAGCTTCTCGTACCCAGGCTTGCGCGGGTCCTTGTCGCCGGGGAGCACCACCGAGGGGGTGAACATCACGTCCGGGCGGAAGATCTCCCCCGCGTCGGTCTTCAGCACGTCGAGGTGGTTCCCCATCTCGATGTCCCAGGGCAGGTCGTCCCCCGCCTCGAACTCCTGGATCACGAGGAAGCGATCGTTCCAGGTCGGATCGTTGATCGAGTAGGGCTTCTTCTCGAGGACGGTGGTGCCGGCGGCGAGCAGCGCGGCGGTCAGGAGCAGGGCCTTCATGGGCACGAGCCTAGCGCGGGAGAATCCTGGCGGGTCGTGAGCGACCACCTTCCCCGCAGCGGTAGGCCCTCTCGGAGTGGCAGGCCCTACAGTGCGGCCATGTCGACCTGGCCCGCGACCCTGCTCCCCCTCGCGCTCATCGCCGCGTGTGCAGGAGGCTCGCGTGGGGGCGTGATCCCGGACCCGGCAGGCGCGGGGCGCCCCAACGTCGTCCTGGTGATGACGGACGACCAGGGGGTCGCCGACGCTGGCTTCATGGGGAGCGCCGTCGCGCGCACCCCACGGCTCGATGCCCTGGCCGAGCGCGGCGTCGTGCTCGAGTCCTTCTACGCGGCCGCTCCGGTCTGCTCGCCGACGCGCCTCTCCTCGCTGACCGGCCTGCATCCCCACCGCGTCGGCATCACGGGAGCGAACATGGGCCACCTGCCGGCGGAGACCCCGAACCTGGCCACGCTGCTGGCCGAGCTCGGCTACCGCACCGGGCACTTCGGCAAGTGGCACCTGGGCACGCTGACCCGCGACGTGAAGGACAGCAACCGCGGCGGGCGCCCCCAGCACGCGGACCACTACGCGCCGCCCTGGGAGCGGGGCTTCGACACCTGCTTCTCGACCGAGGCCAAGGTCCCCACCACGGACCCCATGGTCGATCCCGTCTCCGGAGGCCCCTATGGGACGCGCTACTGGACGGGGCCGGGCCAGGTCGCGACCGAGGGGCTGGAGGGGGACGACGCGCGCGTGATCGTCGACCGGGTCCTGCCCTTCGTGGACGAGGCGGTGCAGCAGCAGCGTCCCTTCCTCGCCGTCGTCTGGTTCCACGGGCCCCACCTCCCCCTCGTCTCGGTGGAGGGGAGCGAGGCGCCCTGGCGCGGGCGGGCGGACAGCACCTACCACGCCGTACTCACAGGGATCGACGCGCAGGTCGGCCGGCTCTGGGACCACCTCGAGCAGCACGGCGTCGCGGACGACACCCTGCTCTGGTTCTGCAGCGACAACGGCCCCGAGCGCGTGCCGGGCGAGGGCGATCGCCTGCCGGCGGCCGACTACGGCGAGCATCCCTACGGTTCGGCCGCGCCCTTCCGCGGCCGCAAGCGCAGCGTGCTGGAGGGCGGCGTGCGCTCCCCGTCGTTCGTCGTCTGGCCGGCGGGGCTGGAGAGCGGACAGCGGGTGCTCGCGCCGGGCGTGACCACCGATCAGGTCCCCACGCTCCTCGATCTCCTCGGGGCGCCGCAGCTGGACGGCCTCGACGGGGTCTCACTCGCTCCCGCGCTGCGCGGCCTCTCGTGGCAGCGCCCGCGCCCGGTGGTGTTCCTCTCGGGCAAGCGGCGCGCGCTGATCGACTGGCCGTGGAAGCTCGTCGAGGACGGGCCTGGCGGACCCCGCCTGTTCCACCTGCTGGACGACCCGGGCGAGGACCTCGACCAGGCCTCGTCCGATCCGGAGCGCGCCACCGCCCTCACCGAGCAGTTGGATGCCGCGTGCGCAGAGCTGCGCGCGGCCGCCCGGCGCTGAGCCTCA
>WTJQ01000610.1:10418-19389 GCA_011524785.1 Planctomycetota bacterium
CGCGTTGCGATGCTGCGATCTAGGGACGCGTTGCGATCCAGTGCAGCGTGTTCGTGCGCGTGTTGCCGTTGTCCCAGCTGGGGAGGGTCTGGGCCATCTCCCAGGCACCGTCGCGGTCGAAGATCGCGCGGGCCATGCAGATGAAGTTCGCCCAGGAGCCCGCGTTGGCGAGGTTCGAGGAGAAGGCCGGGTAGCCCTCCTCGATCCAGACGGGGTCCAGCAGCTCCTCGCTGATGGGAGTGAAGGGGAGCATCTGGATCCCGTGGATCAGCTCCGGCGCGTTGCCGAAGAAGGTCGAGTAGTCGACCTTCATGCCCCAGAGCACGCCCACGACCTTGTTGCTCTTGAACGGCTCGGTGTAGACGTCGCTGGTGCTGGGGATCTGCCAGTAGCGCTGGGCCGAGCGGATCTCCGTGGCGAGCATCAGGCGCCCCAGGTCGTGGATGCGCGCGTCCCCGGTGGCGAGGCCCCACAGGGACACCGCGTACCAGGCGTTGACCGCCTCCGAGGTCGACTCCTGGTTGCGCGCGTCCCCGAAGAGGAACAGGCCGCTGGCCCAGGAGTGTCCCGCGTACCAGTCCATGTGTCGCTGGCGCGGGTAGTGGGGGTCGCGGTCCGACGGATTGGCGATGTCACGCACGAGGTGCAGCACCGTGTCCCCGAACTGCTCGGCCCACGCAGGGTCGGCCTTGGCGAGCGCGGCCGCCGCGTAGACGTGGTAGCCGTAGTGGAAGTGGTGGTCGTTGTAGTAGCCCTGCCCGAACGCCGACCCGGGGTCCTGGATCGCGTCCGCGACGAGGACGCCGCCCCAGGTGCGGTCGTAGGCGAGGGCCTGGCTGTTGGTCCCCGTGAGCCAGGGCTCGAGCTCGCTCTTGAGGCGCGTGCGCAGCTGCAGCGCGACCTGGTCCTCGCCCAGCTCGTCCGCGATCAGGGCGAGACGACCGAGCTTCGCCAGCTCCTTGCCGCCGAAGTACGGATCCGGGGCGAGCACGGTCGCGTCGATGTCCTGGAGGAGCGCCGCGCGGACCGCGGGCTCGTAGGTCGGGTCGATCGGACGCGGTGCGTTCCAACCGATCGGGGTCAGGGGCTGCGTCAGGACCCAGGTGTCGCCGACCACCCCCACGGCCGGACCCTTGAGGGTGGTCCAAGTGAGGTCGACGGGGGTCACCTCGCTGAGGACGTCCCGATGGTGGGGGAGCGTCATCATCAGCAGGGGACCGTCCCCGAGGGTGCGCCACTCGAAGCGCAGCGTCCCGGTGTCCCCGGCGACGATGCCGCGCACGCGTCCCCCCACGGGGATCCGCCCGGCGCTCGCATCGAGGACCTCGGCACCCGCGGGCGGCAGTAGCGCCACGCGGACCCAGCCGGTCAGGGGCTCGCTGGCGCGGACCACGCCGCCCGCCTCGACGGTGAGCTCGAGGCTCGACGAGCTGTAGATGGCCCAGGTCTGGCCGTTGTTCAGCTCGACCGTGTGCTGGGTCCCGCTGGCGGTGGTGCCCGGGCTCCCGCCCTGCCCCGAGAGGGACAGGATCGCGTGCATCGTGGAGAGCAGGGGCGTCGCCTGCTCGTACAGCCCCGTCACGTAGGGCATCCCGCGCACCAGGGGCGTGCGCAGCCCAATGCCGCCGGCCCCGCGCCACTCGATCGTGACGGAGAGCGGATCGTGCTCGACCACCTGGCGCTCCGCGAGCTCCTCCGCCGTGCGCAGGCGCAGGTTGTCGAGGTGCGTCTGCATGACGAACGCCTCCTGCACGTTGAGCCCGGGGCGGCAGATGGACAGGCCCTCCGCCTGCACCTTCACCGAGTAGGGCATCGTGAACAGCGGCCAGTCGCCCGAGCCCAGCACCGCGTTCTGCCACCAGCGGTTGGTGGGCAGCGGCGCGGTGGGATCGGCCCAGAAGCCGCTGGGCGTGGCGAGGTGGTCGACCTCGTCCCAGGGGGCCTCGGTCGTGGCGAGCGGCGCCCCTCCGAGGACCGGGAGAGGCGCGTCCGGGCGGCGCTCGGCCTGGAGCCCCTGCTGCAGCGCGGCGGTCGAGGGGGCGAGGAGGGCGAGGGCGAGGAGTCCCGGAGCGGCACGCATGGATGGATGATCGGGCACGAGCGGGTGCCCGTCCACCGAGTTCCGCGTGGCTCTCGAGCGTGAGCGCCAGACCCTCCGTTCCTTCCGTCCGCGTCCCTCTCGCGACGAACCCTCGATGCATCCGTTCGCCGCTAGGATCCACCCATGCTCTGCCACGACGTCTACTTCACCCTCCGCGACGCCTCGGACGCCGCCATCGCGAAGCTCGTCACCGCCTGTGAGACCTACCTGCGCGATCACCCGGGCGTGGAGTGGTTCAGCGTCGGCGGCCTCGAGCCCGAGCTCGACCGCGAGGTGAACGATCGCGCCTTCCACGTCGCGCTGCACGTGACCTTCACGGACCGCGCGAGCCACGACGCCTACCAGGTGGCCCCCGAGCACGACCGCTTCATCGCCGAGAACCAGGACAACTGGGCCCAGGTGCGCGTGTTCGACTCCGTCGTCGCGGGCGGCGTCGGGCGCTCCTGATGCGAGGCTCCCTCACGCTCCTCCTGCTGGCGGCGTGCAACGCCGCTGGAGGAACCTCGGAGGGCGGCCCGGGAGCCGGACCGGCGGAGGAGGCTCGGCGCCCGAACCTCGTCCTCGTGCTCGCGGACGATGCGGGTCTGGAGTGCTTCGGCTCCTACGGGGGCGAGAGCTACGCGACGCCGCGCCTCGACCGCATGGCGGCCGAGGGCGTGCAGTTCGATCACTGCTACTCCCAGCCGCTCTGCACGCCGAGCCGGGTCAAGCTCCTCACGGGCCGCGGCAACCTGCGGAACTACACCCGCTTCTCGATCCTCGACCCCAACGAGGTGACCGTCGCGGAGCTGCTGCGAGGCGCCGGCTACGCCACCGGCGTCTTCGGCAAGTGGCAGCTGCTGGGGGCCGAGCACTACGGCGCGCTGGCGGGCACGGGCACCCATCCCCGCGACGCGGGCTTCGACACCTGGTGCCTCTGGCAGGTCGAGACCCTCGGCTCGCGCTACCACGATCCGCAGGTCGACCGCGACGGCGTGCTGGAGACCCTCGAGGGGTCCTACGGCCCCGA
This sequence comes from Planctomycetota bacterium, assembly GCA_011524785.1. Lineage (GTDB taxonomy): Bacteria > Planctomycetota > UBA1135 > UBA1135. Next base: position 13,529 of record WTJQ01000610.1, read on the forward strand.
CGTCTCGGTGGACGCCCTGCTGGCCTTCGCGGCCGAGCCCCGCGAGGAGCCCTTCTTCGCGTGGTACCCGATGGCCCTGCCGCACGACCCCTTCGACCCGATCCCCGGGGCTCCCGAGGGGCAAGACCGGGCCACGCGCTTCGCGGCGATGATCGGCTACGTGGACCGGCAGGTCGGCCGGATCCTGGACGGGCTCGAGGAGCTCGGCCTCGCCGACGACACGCTCGTGCTCTTCACCAGCGACAACGGCACCCATCGCAGCATCACCTCGCGTGCCTGGGGCCGAGAGGTCCAGGGAGGCAAGACGCGCTCGACGAACGCGGGCACCCATGTCCCCCTCATCGCCTGGGGCGCGGGCGTCGCGGATGGGGGCCGCCACAACGGCGACCTCGTGGACCTCTCCGACCTGCTGCCGACCCTGTGCGAGGTCGCGAGCGCCGAGCTGCCCGCGGACCGCGTGCTCGACGGCGTCTCCTTCGCTCCGCAGCTGCGAGGTGAGGTCGGCACGCCGCGCGCCGTCCTGACCCAGTACTCGAACCCCAGGCCTCCGGGGAGCCTTCGCAACCCGCGCGCCCGCTGGGCACGCGACCATCGATACAAGCTGTACGACGACGGCCGGCTCGTGGACTGCGTGAACGATCCGGACGAGCTGGACCCCCTTGGCCTCGGGGTCGAGCCCGAGGGGGTGCGCGCTCGCCTCCAGGCCGCGCTCGATGCCATGCCCCCCGAGCCGGAGCACCTGCGTGGGAAGTAGCTCGGCCCCTCTGGCCGTGGGGGTGGACGCCGCGACCGTCCACGGGAGCCGTGGCTGGGTCGCGGTGGCGCTCCGCGAGGGCCGGTTCACGGAGGCCCTCTTCGCCTCGAGCCTGGTGGACGTCCGTCAGCGCATGGGGGACGACGCGACCCTGGCGATCGACATCCCCATCGGGGCGGCGAGCGGCGCAGCCGAGCGGCGCTGTGACACCCTCGGCCGGCAGCGCCTCGGGGCGCGACGCAGCACGCTCTACCCCATTCCCCCGCTCGAGGTCCTGCAGGAGCCGGACCACGCCGCGGCGAGCGCGCTCTGCCGCGAGCTCACCGGCAAGGGCGTGTCGCGCCAGAGTCACGGGCTGCGCCACCGCATCCTCGAGGCCCTCGAGCTGAAGGCGGACCCCCACGCCTTCGAGGTGCATCCGGAGCTCTCGTTCCTCGCGCTGACGGGGCTCGAGGCCCTGGCTCCCAAGAAGACGTGGGAGGGCATGGCCCAGCGGCGGCACGCCCTCGAGGGAGCGGGCATCGTCCTGCCGCTCGACCTCGGCGAGGCGGGTGCGGCGCCGGTCGACGATCTCCTCGATGCCGCCGTGGCGGCCTGGACCGCGGATCGGATCGCCGCGGGTCGGGCCGAGTGCCTGCCCGGGGACCCGGAAACGGGAGAACCGATCATCTGGATCTGAGGGCCGCGCGGGTCGGGGCCATGATGGGCCCATGGTCGTCCGTCCCCACCGCCCCTGGGCCGTCGTGGCCCTCGAGGGAGGCTCGCTGTTGGCGTTCGCCATCTACGCGGGCTGGCTGGCGGGGCGTCTGTTCGAGGCGGTGTCCGGGGCGCTCGATCTCCTGGCCCTGCTGGCGAGCGGAGTCGTGGGCTGGCTCCTCGCCGACCTGCTCTCGGGGCTCGTGCACTGGGCCGGGGACACCCTGGGCAGCGAGCACACCCCGGTCCTGGGCCCGAGCTTCATCGCGCCCTTCCGGGAGCACCACGACGATCCCCAGGCCATGGTCGCGCACGGCACGGTCGAGCTCGTGGGGAGCACGGCGCTCCTCGCCCTGCCGAGCCTCGTGCCGGTCACGCACCTCGTGGCGTTCGAGGGACAAGGGCCCCTGCGGCTCGCCCTCGGGGGCGTCCTCCTGGCAACGCTCCTCGGCGTCGTCGTCACCAACCTCGTCCACCGCTGGGCGCACATGGATCGTCCGCCGGCCGTGGCCGCGCTGCTCCAGCGGGCGGGTCTGATCCTCACCCCCGCGCGCCACGAGCGACACCACACGGCGCCCTTCGACGGCTGGTTCTGCATCAGCTCCGGCCTGCTCGACGGGCTGCTCATGCGCATCGGGCTCTGGGAGCGACTGAACGCACGGTTCCAGGGGAGGTCCTGAAGGGGAGCGAGGATTCACGCGCTGCCTGGTGGAGTCCGGCCGCGGGATTCCCTGTGATCGCGTCCATGCAGCGCGCCTCCGCCGGTCTCCTCCTCCTGCTCGCCAGCTGCGTCTCCACCCGGGACGCCGCCCCCCTGCCCACGCCGGCCGAGGTCGTCGCCACCCTGGCGCCGCGGGCCCTCGAGGTGCCTCCGCTCGGCGCCCTGACCCGGACGGTGAGCGGCGCCTCGCCCGAGGCCCAGGCCTGGTTCGACCAGGGCCTGCGCTACCTGTGGGGCTTCAACCAGGACCAGGCCGGCGCGTGCTTCGCACGGGCGGCCCAGGCCTCGCCGGAGTGCGCCATGGCGTGGTGGGGCATCGCGCACGTCTTCTCCGTGGACGTGAACAACGACTCGGTGTCCCCGGAGGAGGCGGCCTGGGCCCACGTCGCCGCGGTCGAGGCCACGCGCCTCGCGCCTGGGGCCACGGCCCTCGAGCAGGCACTCGTCGCGGCGGCCGCAACGCGGACGCCGGCCTCGATCCCCGGCGACCGCGACCCGCTCGACGAGGCCTATGCGGAGGCGATGGGCGCGGCGGCCGCGACCTTCCCGGACGACGCCGGCGTGCAGGCCCTGCACGCCGAGTCGCTCATGCTGCTCCAGCCCTGGGAGTACTGGACCTGGGACGGAGCCCCGCTCGGGCGCGCGCAGGAGATCGAGGAGCTACTCGAGGCGGCGATCGCCCTCGACCCGGAGCACCCCGGGGCGCACCACCTCTACATCCACATCGTCGAGGCCTCCTCGGACCCCTACCAAGGGGTCGCGTCGGCGGACGCTCTCGGGCGGCTGATGCCGGGCAGCGGGCACCTGATCCACATGCCCTCGCACATCTACGCCAACGTGGGGCGCTACGAGGACGCCGTCGAGGTCAACGTGGAGGCGAGCGCGCTGGACGCCGCGTACTTCGAGGCGTACGCGCAGCCGAGCTTCTACCTCAACTACTACGTCCACAACCTGCACTTCGTCGCCTACGCGGCGATGATGGACGGACGGGCCGCGCTGGCCATGGAGTACGTCCAGCGCATGGAGGACGCGCTGCCGGAGGAGCTCCACCGGGCCTTCGCGCCCTTCATCGACGGGCACTTCGCCATCCGCACCCACGCCCTCATGCGCTTCGGTCGCTGGGAGGAGCTGCTCGCAGAGGCCGAGCCCGCGGAGTGGCGCCACTCCTCACGGGCGTTCCGCCTGTACGGGCGCGCCGTGGCGCTCGCGAACCTCGGGCGCACCGAGGAGGCGCGGGCCGAGCTCGCCGCCTTCGACGCGGCGCGTGCGGAGGTTCCCGAGGGCTGGAAGATCAGCTTCAACCCCGCCGATGTCGTCCTCGGGCTTGCGCGCGGCGTCGCCGAGGCCGAGATCCGCTGGCGCGAGGGGGACGCCGCCGGAGCGCTCGAGCAGCTCGAGGCCGCCACCCTCGTGGAGCGCGAGCTCGTCTACACCGAGCCGCCGGCGTGGTCGTTGCCGGTGCGCCACGTCATCGGCGCGATCCAGGTCGCGACGGGCGACGGGGCCGGGGCCGAGTCCACCTACCGGCGCGACCTGGCGAAGCTGCCGGGCAACGGCTGGAGCCTCGTGGGCCTGCAGCAGGCGCTCTCCCTGCAGGGGCGCGAGGACGAGGCGCAGGACCTCCAGCCCGCGATCGACCGGGCCTGGGCACGCGCCGACGAGCAGGCCCCCGCGAGCTGCTACTGCGGCGTCGCGGTGAGCCAGTAGGGGCGTCGGACTTCGCGGGCTCACCGTCTGGCGGCCGAGCGGATCACCCGCGCGACCTCGCCACCCAGCGCGGCCGAGCCCTCGGCCGTGAAGTGCACGTTGACGGGCTCCTGGAGCTCCGCCAGCCGAGGAAGGGCGAAGGAGTAGAGGTCGTCCACGACGATGCCGCGCGGCTCGGCGATGCCGCGCGCGCGGGCGTTGTAGCGCTCGACGTCCTCGGGGTCCCGGTGGGGACGGACGCCGCCGGTCGGGACGGGGGTCGTGGTCGCGAGGATCAGCGTGGCCCCCGTGGCCTCGAGCGCCTCCACGATCGTCGTGAGCTGGCTGGTGTAGGTCGCGAGGTCGGCCTGGTTGGGGTCGGACGGGTCGTTCGAGTTGCGGCGGGTCTTGGGGTCCACCCGCTTCAGGTCGTGCAGGCCGAAGTTGAAGTGGATGACGTCCCAGTCCCCGCCCTCGAGGGCGAGCCAGCGCTCGATCGCCTTCACGCCCTTGGTCGTGCCCTCGCAATTCTCCGCGCGGCCCTTCTCGGCGTTCGCCATCGGTCGCACCACGACGAAGTCGTCCCCGAGCGCCTCCACGACGGCCTTGTGGTAGCCGATCGAGATGGAGTCCCCCAGCAGCAGCACGCGGCTCGGCTCGCGCGGGCCGAGGAGCGAGGCGCAGGAGGAGAGGGCCAGGAGGAGTCCGAGGGCGAGACGCTGCATGGCCCCGAGGGTGCCGCATCCCGGGGGCCCTGCCCAGGCCTCGGCCGCGTGGGCAGCATCCGCACCTCTCCAAGTGGAATCCGGTGATCCGGTCCATCGCGGGGGGGCGCCGCGCTATGGTCCTGCCTCGCGAGTCGTGCGGCCCGGGCAGGGGCGCGCCCTCGCAGGACGACAGCAGAGTCCCGCGCACGCCGCGGCGACCCGTCCTCACGATCGAGAGCCTCGCCTGTTGCTGCTGGATGGGTCAGGAGCCGCTCCCCGCACGGAGCGGCCGAACCCCAGTCCAACCATGACGCAGACGAATCCTCGCAAGGGTTCGAAGGGCGGCTTCGCCACCTTCGGGCTCGACGCCAACATCCTCCGGGCCGTGAAGGAGGCGGGCTACGAGCAGCCGCGCCCCATCCAGGCCAAGACCATCCGCCAGGTCGTCGACGGCCGCGACGTCCTCGGCCTCGCCCAGACGGGCACCGGCAAGACGGCCGCCTTCGCACTCCCGATCCTGCATCGCCTGCGGGAGCAGCGTGGCCGGAACCCGCGCGCCCTGGTCCTCGCGCCCACGCGTGAGCTCGCCATCCAGATCCACCGCGAGTTCGAGACCTTCGCCAAGTACACGGGCATGCGCGCGATCACGGTCTTCGGGGGCGTGAACCAGAACCCCCAGATCAAGGGGCTGCGCGCTCGGCCCGAGGTCGTCGTGGCCTGCCCCGGCCGCCTGCTCGACCTGATGCGCGAGGGGTACGCCAAGCTCGACGGCGTCGAGATCCTGGTCCTCGACGAGGCGGACCACATGCTCGACATGGGCTTCCTGCCCGACATCAAGCGGATCCTGGCCAAGCTCCCGCCGCGTCGCCAGAACCTGCTCTTCTCGGCCACCATGCCGCGCGAGATCCGCAGCTTCGCCGACTCGCTGCTCCACAAGCCCCACACGGTCGAGCTGGCCCACTCGGCGCCGGCCGAGACCATCGACCACGCCCTCTACCCCGTGGAGGAGCGCAAGAAGACGGCGCTGCTGCGGCACCTGCTGGCCGAGCCCGACTTCGTGAGCGCGATCGTGTTCCTGCGGACGAAGCACCGGGCGCGACGCCTGGCGCGCGACCTCGACGCCATGGGCCACCGCGCCGTGGCCCTGCAGGGGAACATGAGCCAGAGCGCCCGGCAGAAGGCCATGGAGGGCTTCCGCAAGGGACAGTTCGACGTGCTGGTCGCTACGGACACCGCGGCGCGCGGGATCGACGTGGCGCAGGTCAGCCACGTCATCAACTACGACGTGCCCAACACG
>WTJQ01000135.1 GCA_011524785.1 Planctomycetota bacterium
CCACTGGCTGTGGGGAGGCCTGAACTCCTTCTACAAGAAGGGCGGCCGGCGCTACGACGTGGGGCTGCACGCCCTGACGAACTTCGCGGACCGCCGCGAGCGCAAGCGGCCGCTGCCCCGGGTCCTGCGCCAGCTGCGGATTCCCCTCGATGCCTTGGAGCTGGGGGAGCAGCTCGGGTCGCGGACGGTGTTCTCCGACGCTTCCCTGCGCTTCTCGAACGACCTCGACCTGCTGCGCTCCGAGGTCCGCAGCGGCTTCCCCGCAGCGGCCGACGCCTTCGATGCGCTGTGCGACGAGCTGGCGGCCCTGCCGCACGCGGTCGAGGCGGGGCCCCCGAGCACGCGCGAGCACCTGGTCGAGCGCCTCGGCGACCCGCTCCTCACGGACCTGATCCTGCACCCGCTGCTCTGGTACGGCTCCCCCACTCCCGGGGACGTGTCGTGGCCGCTCTTCGTCGTGCTCTGGAAGAGCATCTACGAGGAGGGCTTCGCTCGCCCCCGCGGCGGGGTCCGACCCGTCCTCGAGCTGCTCAACGAGAGGCTGCGCGAGGAGGGCGGTGAGCTGCGCCTGCGGACCGGCGTGCAGCAGGTCCTGCACGAGGGCGGGGCCGTTCGCGGCGTCCTGACCGACGCCGGCGACGTGATCGAGTCCCAGCTGGTGCTCTCGAGCGCGGGGTGGCCGGAGACCCTCCGCATGCTCGGCCCCGGCTTCGCCAGCCAGGCCGCCGCCGCGCCGGTCGGGGAGCTGACCTTCGTGGAGGCCTGCACGCACCTGGAGCGCCCGGCTCCGGAGCTCGGCTTCCACGACACCATCACCTTCTGGAACCACGCCCCCGAGGCGCTCTATCGCTCCACGGGCGATGCGCCCTTCGACGCTCGGAGCGGGGTGCTCTGCTGCCCGGAGAACTACGCCGACCAGGAGCCCGGGACCGAGGGCGTCGTGCGGACCACGATCCTCTCGAGCGCACGCCCCTGGGCGGGACTCGACGAGCAGGCCTACGCCGCCACCAAGGCGGCCGCGGTGGACGCGGCCTGGGACGAGGTCGCCCGGTTCGCCCCGGACGCGCGGCCGCATGCGGTCGCCACCGACTCCTTCACGGCCCGCACGATCACGCGCTTCACGGGCCGTCTCGACGGGGCCGTCTACGGCTGCCCCACCAAGGTGGCCCCGGATGCCGCGGGCCTGCGGGGCCTCTCGATCCTCGGGACGGACAATGGCTACCTGGGGATCGTGGGCGCGCTCGTGGGCGGCGCCCAGGTGGCCACCCTCGAGGGTGCATCCGTGACCCCGCGGTCCTTCGAACCCGCAGGTGAGGCATGACCCGCGAGACCCACTTCCACACCGGCAGCCGTGACGGCAAGCGCCCCACCCGCCGCGACCCGCTGGCGGGCGCGTCCGATCAGTACGACGTGGTCGTGATCGGCTCGGGCCTCGCGGGCCTCACGGCGGCGAACATCCTGGGCCGCGCCGGGCACAGGGTCTGCGTCCTGGAGCAGCACTACAACCTCGGGGGCATGGCCACCTGGTTCAAGCGCCGGGGGGGCCACGTGTTCGACATCTCGCTGCACGGCTTCCCCTGGGGCATGCACAAGACGGTGCGGCGCTACTGGGGCGCGGACGTCGCCAAGCGGATCGTGCAGCTGGACGGGATCCGCTTCGACAACCCGCAGTTCTCGTTCGACACGGCGTTCACCAAGGACGACTTCACCTCCAAGCTCGTGGACGTGCTGGGCTGCCCCCAGGAGCGCGTCGACGCCTTCTACGCGGACCTCGCCGCGATGAACTACTTCGACGAGGACACGCGCACCACGGGCGACGTCCTCGAGGAGTACTTCCCCGGCCGCAACGACGTCCACCGCCTGCTCCTCGAGCCCATCTCGTACGCCAACGGCGCGCACCTGGACGACCCGGCCATCTCGTACGGGATCGTGTTCTCGAACTTCATGTCCAAGGGCGTCTTCACCTTCACGGGGGGGACCGACCTGCTGGTCTCCGACATGAAGCGGATCCTCAAGGACAACGGCGTGGACCTGTTCAACCGCGTCCAGGTCGACGAGATCCTCGTGGAGGGCGGGCGGACGCGCGGCGTCGTCGCCGAGGGCCGTGAGATCCGCGCGGAGGTGGTGATCTCGAACGCCGGCCTCCACCCCACCGTCGAGCGGCTCCTGCCGGAGGGGTCCGTGTCCCCCGAGTTCGTCCAGGGGGTCCGCGACGTGCGTCCCAACTGCTCCTCGACCCAGGTCTACATGGGCCTCCCGCGAGGCGAGGACCTGCCCTGGATCGCGGACCTGTTCTTCACCAGCACCCGCGAGACCTTCGACAGCCACGCGCTCTGCGACCTGTTCGGGGAGAGCCGGACCTACAGCTTCTACTACCCGAAGGTGCGCCCGGGCACGGACCAGTGCTCGGTGGTGGCGTCCATGAACTCGCGCTGGGAGGACTGGGCCGAGCTCGACGAGGCCGGCTACGAGGCCGCCAAGCAGCGTCTCGTGGACGAGACCCTCACGGACCTCGAGCAGCGCGTCCCCGGCCTCACGAGCCGCTTCACCCACGTCGAGGCCGCGACCCCGCGGACCTTCGGCTTCTACACCCAGCACCTGCGGGGCGCCTCCTTCGGCACCAAGTTCGAGGGCCTCCGCTACTCGATGGAGCTGCCGACCCAGGTCGAGGGCCTGTACCACGCGGGCTCGGTCGGGATCATCATGAGCGGCTGGCTGGGCGCCGCGAACTACGGCGCGATCACCGCGAACAAGGTCGACGGACACCTGGCGACCCTGCTGCACGAGGCCCCCTAGGGCCAGCTCCCCCATGGACTTCACCAACCAACGCGTCGTCGTGACCGGCGGCACTCGTGGCCTCGGTCGCGCCGCGACCCTGGCCTTCCTCGAGGCGGGCGCCACCGTTCACGCCACCTACCGCGGCAACGACGCCGCGGCCGAGGCCCTGCGTACGGACGCGGGCGAGGCCGCGGACCGCCTCCACACCCACCGCTGCGACGTCTCCGATGCCGCGCAGGTCGACGCCCTCTGGGAGGCCCTGGGCGAGGAGCCCGTGGAGGTCCTGGTCAACAACGCGGGGATCCGCCGGGACGCGATCCTGCCCCTGATGGAGCAGGAGGCCTGGGACGACGTCATCGCCACCAACCTCACCGGCGGCTACCTCATGACGCGCCACGCGGTGAAGAACATGATGGGCCAGCGCTATGGGCGCGTGGTCTTCGTCACCTCCCCCGCGGGCCACGTGGGCTTCCAGGGCCAGACGAACTACGGCGCCTCCAAGGCGGGGCAGGTCGGCATGGCCCGCAGCCTCTGCAAGGAGGTGGCCGCCCGTGGCATCACGGTCAACTGCGTGAGCCCCGGCTTCATCGACACCGAGCTGATCGGCGACCTGCCGGACGACCTCCGCAAGGAGTACCGCAAGAGCGTGCCGAGCCGACGCTTCGGCAAGCCCGAGGAGGTCGCCTCCGCGATCCTCTTCCTCGCCTCGCGCGAGGCCGCGTACGTCAACGGCGCCACCCTGGAGGTCACCGGTGGGCTCTGATCCGGCCGGCCTGCCGGCTCCCGCCGACGTCCTCCCCCACGCCGAGCCGTTCCTGCTCGTGAGCCGCGTGCTGGCCGCCGGCGACGGGGAGGTGACGACGGCCTGGGACGTCCCCGAGGACCTCGACATCCTCCGCGGCCACTTCCCGGGGAACCCCGTCGTCCCCGGCGTCTATCTGTCGGAGCACGCCTTCCAGAGCGCGGCGATCGCCATCTACATGGGCGACGACGACCGCAACGACCCGGGCACTCCGGTCCTGACGCGCATCGAGGACGCGCGCTTCAAGGTCATCGTCCGGCCGGGCGACACCGTCGAGACGGTCGCCCGCGTGGAGGAGGTGCTGTCGAACGCCCGGTGGTGCTCGGCGGTCGTGCGGGTCGGCGGCAAGGTCGCCGTGCGCCTCCGCTTCGTGCTGGCGGTCGCCGATGCGGAGGCCCCGGCGTGACCGACTGGCTCGGCCTCGCGGGCAAGCGCGTCCTGGTGACGGGGCTCTCCAACAAGCGCAGCGTCGCCGCCCACATCGGCAGGCAGCTGCGCGAGGCCGGAGCGCTGCCCGTGTGGATGGTGCGGACGGAGGAGCGGCGCGAGGAGGTCGCACGCCTGACGGCGGACGAACCGGTGCTGGTCTGCGACGTCCGCGACGAGCAGCAGATCGCCACCCTGGCCGAGGAGCTGCGCTCCCTGGGCCCCCTCCACGGGCTGGTGCACTCGATCGCCTTCGCCCGCTACGAGGGTGGTGCCAAGCCCTTCCACCAGACCCCGCGCGATCACTTCCTCGAGGCCGTCGAGGTCTCCTGCTACTCGCTCATGGCCCTGTGCGGGGCCCTCGAGGACCAGCTCGCCGAAGGAGCCTCGGTCGTGACGATCTCGATCTCGACGACGACCATGGCCTCGGAGTCGTACGGGTACATGGCTCCCGCCAAGGCGGCCCTCGACTCCGCCGTCGCCTTCCTCTCCAAGTCCCTCGCGCCTCGCGGCGTTCGGGTGAACGCCGTCCGCGCGGGTCTGCTGAAGACGCGCTCCTCGGCGGGGATCCCCGGCTACGCGGACGCCTGGCTCTTCGCGGAGCAGGCGACGCTGCGCAAGCGCGGCCTCGGGACCGACGAGGCGGCCTCCACGGCCCTGTTCCTGCTCAGCCCGCGCTCCTCCGGGGTCGTGGGCCAGGGGATCGTCGTGGACGCGGGGATGGGGTCGAACTACTTCGACCGCGAGATCCTCTCCCGCGCGACGCGGGGCGAGTGAGGCCTGGGAGCGGGGCCTCCCTGCGAACCGCGCCCGAGTTGCCTTGATCCTGGCTCGAGCTGCGGGTGGGATCACCTCATGTCCCTGCTCGGCCCGCTGCTGCCCCTCGCCCTCCTCGCCGCGGTCGACCTCGCGCCTCCCGCGCCAGCCCATCTGGCCGCGCTCCATGACGGCCCCGACCCCCTGGCCGCCTGGGACCTGACGGCGGCCGCCGTCGAGGATGGGACCCTG
>WTJQ01000122.1 GCA_011524785.1 Planctomycetota bacterium
CAAGGGCGGCGGCACCATGCGCACCCGCGTGTGGGTCCTGCGCTCGTGGATCGACCAGGGCCGCTACAACGACGCCTTCAACGAGGCCGACCGTCGCCAGCGCAAGGGCGAGGAGGGCGCGGCCCTCGACTACGTCTACGGCATGGGCTCGTACCGTCGCGCCCTCGACAACATGGCCGCCGGCGGGGGCTCCACCACGCAGCTGGCCCTCGTCGATGCCGCGACCTACCTGAAGGCCGCCGTGGACGGCGACCCGAAGACCTTCGACGACGCCTGGACCAAGCTGGCCCACGCGGCGTACCTGGGCCAGGAGGCCTCGCAGCTGCAGCTCGCGGCCGACGCCGCCGCCAAGGGTGTGGAGGCACGCCCGAAGTCCCACGACGCCCACTACGTGCACAGCCTCACGGCCTACTGGCGCGTGATGGACGCGACGGCCCGGGAGGACGAGGCGACCAAGCAGGCCGCCGTCACGGAGGGCATCGCCGCTGCCGAGCGCGCCTCCGAGCTCCTGCCCAAGGGCACCGATACGGTCTCCAAGCGCGCCGAGTACCACCTGCAGGTGGCGACGATCGCCCTCTGGAAGCCCGACAACGCCCTGGCCGCGCGCGCCTACGCGAGCGCCATGGGCGCCGACCCGAGCCAGGTCGACTTCAGCCGCGTCTGGAGCGTCCTCGCCGCCGGCGAGGACGGGGCCAAGCCCTTCGTCGCCTGCCTCGAGGACGGGGCGAAGCAGTACGTCGACCGCTGGGGCGACAAGACGGCGGGCGATGCGACCCTGCTCTGGTGGCTCGGCTACGCGCAGATCCAGACCGGCGCCTACGAGGAGGCGGACGCGAACCTCGGCCTCGCGGTCGGCAAGTGGCCCGCCTACGAGAACGCCTACTGGTACCAGTTCGAAGCCCGCTACCAGCAGCAGGACTACAAGGCCGCGGCCGCGGCCCTCGGCACCTGGTGGGAGCGCAACCCCGCGGGCGTCGTCGCCATGGTCCAGGGCAACACCGAGCTCAACGTGGCCAAGGTGTTCTTCACCCAGGGCAAGTGCGCCGAGGAGCCGTACGCGGGCGCCAGCGCCGCGGCGACCTGCGCCGAGGTGCTGGTCGGCGTCGAGCCGGCCAACTGGGAGCGGTGGGACAACCTCGGCCTCTTCTCGAGGGACTCCGGGGACGCCATCCGCCAGGGCCTCCGCCGGGAGAAGGACGAGGCCAAGCGGGAGGAGGCACTCACTCGGGCGACCGCTTACTACGAGCGCTCGTGGGAGGCCTACAGCAAGGCCCTCGAGCTGGCTCCCGAGCAGCCCCACCTCCACAACGACGCCGCGGTCATCCTGCACTACTGCCTCGACCGCGACTTCGAGCAGGCCATCCGCATGTACGAGCGGTCGCAGGAGCTGGCCGTGGCGCGTCTGGAGCGGGACGACCTGGAGGAGTTCGATCGCCAGCGCACCCAGATCGCCAAGCGCGACTCCGCCGACAACCTGCGAAAGATCAAGAAGCTGATCGAGGATCGCCGCAAGGAGGCCCAGAAGGAGGGCGCAGGCGGCTGACGCACTTGAACCTCCCCTTCCGCATCCAGACCGAGGCCGGCACGGAGCCGGTGATCGCGGTCGACGGCGCCTTCGACGCGCCCGGCCTCCACCTCTCCCACTGGCCGGGCAATCGCACGCCCGAGGACCTGCGGCACGAGCTCTCGACGGGCTCGGCCCTGCGGTTCAGCGCGCTCGACGCCGCGGAGCGCGCACGCCGGGCCGAGGGCTGCGTGGCCGTCGCCAACAACCACTACGACACGGACGGCTGCCTCGCGGCGCTCGCCGTCCTCCAGCCCGAGTGGGCCCTCGCCCATCGCGAGCGCCTGCTCGACGCGGCCGCCGCGGGGGACTTCTTCCGCGCGCCCTCTCGCGAGGCCGTGGCCATCGACGCGGCCATCACCAACCTCTGCGATCCGGAGCGCTCGCCGCTCGAGCTGGACGGCCTCTCGGACACGGAGCGCTACGAGGCCGCCACGCGGGCCGCCTTCGAGCGCGTCCCCCTCTGGCTGGACGGAGGCCTCGAGAGGGATGCCCAGCTGTTCGAGCCCGAGGTCGCCGCCTGGGAGGCGGATGCCCAGGACCTCGAGGGTGCGCTCTTCGACGACCTGGTGCACCTCGACTACGCCGTGTGGACGGCACCGCTCGACCGCTCGAGCACGCGCGCCGACGCAGTCGGCTGGGACCCCGGGCGCCACGCCCTCTTCGGAGCCACCCTCGCCGATCGGGTCCTCACGCTCGGCCCGGGAGCCGAGGGCACCCGGGCCCGCTTCCTGCTCTCGACGGCCTCCTGGTTCGACCTGCCCGAGCGGCGCCCCCACCCGCGCCCGGACCTCGCCGCGCTCGCGGAGCAGCTGAACGCCGAGGAGGGCACGGCGTCGGACGCGGACGTTCGCTGGCGCCACCAGCGCCAGGAGGGCGCCTCGCCCGAGCTCTGGTTCGGCACCGAGGCGCTGCCGCTCTTCGCCGAGCACGCCGGAGCGGCGCTCCGGCCGAGCGGACTCGATGCGGATCGCATCAAGCACCTGGTGACCGAGGCCGTGCGCACCGCCTGGAGCTTCTCGGACGACCCCGAGGACGATGACGGGGACTGGTACGTCGTCTAGGCGGCGGCGACCCCGCTGGCCGCGCCTGCTCCACGCGGGCAGCGCCCAGGACCCGCTCGTGGTCGTGCGCTCCAGCACGTGGAACTACAACTCCATCGGCCTGTGGAGCGGGGACGAGGTCGTGCTGATCGACCCGGGCCTGGCGCCCGCCGAGCTCTCGATGACGGCGGCCCGTGCCATGGGGGCTGGCCGGATGAACGCGCCGCGACGCATCGCCCACCTCGTCCTCACCCACGCCCACCACGACCACGTGCGAGGCGCCCATGCGTTCCCCGGCGCGCGGGTCTGGATGCCCACGATCGCCGCGCGGAAGCCCGATGCGGCGCGCGCACGGATCCTCGCGGCGGGCGACCGCTTGAGCGAGCGCCTGGCGGGATCCCCTGCCCCCCTCTCCTGGCCCACGGTGGACGAGGAGTTCGACGAGACGGCGCGCGTGACCTTCGGGGACGGGGCGACGCTCGAGCTCTGGTTCCTGCCTGGACACTCGAACTGCACGAGCGTGGTGTGGGTCCCCGCCTCGCGCACGCTGCTGAGCGCGGACTACCTGGTGAGCCCGGGCGTCCCGTTCTGTCGGCACGAGGCGCTGCTCTTCGAGCAGGCCCTGGAGCGCCTCCTCGCCCTGACCGACTCCCTCCCCATCGAGCGCGTCGTCCCAGCCCACGGGGACCTGCTCGTGGGTACGGAGGCCGTCCGCGCGGCGATCGAGCTCGACCTCACGACCTTCCGCGCGATGCGTGCCGCCGCCGAGCGCCGGCTCGCGGCTGGGGCCGCGGTGGACGCGCAGTCGGCGGAGGCCGTGGCGGCCCTGGTCGCTGCGGCGAGTGAGGCGCGTGGGTTCGAGGCCGGTCTGCTCGCCGCGCAGGACGAGGACAACGCGGCGCGGATCCTGCGCGAGGTCGCGGCGAGCGGATCAGCCGCCTGAGCGTTCATCCGGGCCGGCGGCGGGATCGAGGCCCCGTCGGCGGCCGCTCCGCAGGAAGCCGGCGAGTCCCGCCGTCACGCATACGGCGCCGACCGCGATGGCCCAGCGGATCCCGAGGCCCGCGGCGACGGCGCCCCCCACGCTGCCGCCGACCGCGACGGCCGCGGTGCGCGCGCTGAAGACGACGCCGAAGGCCCCACCGCGACGCCCCGCCTCCACCTCGCCAGCGGCAAGGCCGAAGGCGAGGGGACCGATCCCCGCGGTGGCCGCGCCGAAGAGCACCCGCGCGGCCAGGAGGTGGACGAGATCGGGTGCGGCCGCCTGCCATGCGAGGGCCGCCGCGCACAGGATCGCGGACAGGACGAGGGCACGCCGCGCCCCCACGCGATCCCCGTAGCGGCCCCAGAGCGGGAGCGAGACCAGGTTGGCCAGGGCCATCGCCCCGAACGCCACCGAGGTCGCGAGCGTGACGGTCGTGCTCTCCTCCATGCCGGCCAGGGGCAGGGCCTGCAGGGCGTCGAGGAGCGCCGCGGGTCCGCGGTCGACGAGCGCTCCCACGAGGCGCTCGAGGATCGGGTTCGCCGCGCCGAGGCCGAACTGGACCGCGAACACGAGGCCCGCGGTGGCTCGCAGGGCGGGCTCCCCCAGGACCGAGCTCACGTCCCGGCGGACGTTGCGGAGGGCGTCCCCCACCCCGGCGACCGAGCGCGCGCCCAGCTCGCTGCGATCCTCCCGCGCGAAGAGCGCCACGAGGGTCGCGGCCGTCAGGGCCGAGGCCCCCACGAAGAGGAAGACCGCTCGGTGCCCGCCCAGCGCCACCGAGAGCCAGCCCCCGAGCAGGGGACCGATCAGGCTCCCGAGGGCCAGGGACGTGGAGAGGGCGCTGGTCACGCGCGCCTGGCGGTCGGCCGGCGCCTGGACGCTGACCAGCGTGATGCCCGGGGGGATGAAGCCGCTGAAGAGCCCCTGCCCGAGCCGCAGGGCGAGGAGCGACCAGGGCCCCGCCGCGAAGGCCATCCCCCCCACGAAGAGGGCGATGGCGAGCATCGCTCGGCAGATCATGAGCTTGCGGCCCAGCCGATCGCCGAGCGCGCCCCAGACCGGGGACATCAGGGTCGCCCCCAGGGGGGCCGCGCCGAACAGGACGCCCGACCACAGCCGCACGGCCCGCTCGTCCTCCACCCCGAGCTCCTCGAGGAGGCTCGGGAAGAACGGCAGGAAGCTCATCATCCCGATGGACGTGATCAGGTTCGCGAACCAGATCACCCGGAAGGTGCGCTGCCAGTCGGCCAAGCCCAGAGGGTGCCCGACCCCGTCCCCCCGCGCCTACGGTCGCGCGGGAGAAACCGCCACGCCCCAGCGGCGCTACGAGCGCGCCCCGTCGCCCCCCTTCCAGCAGGCGCTGTCGCACCGGTGCTCGCGAGCGTCACTGCACGAC
>WTJQ01000091.1:0-2181 GCA_011524785.1 Planctomycetota bacterium
GCCCGCTCCACACCGCCCAACCCGCGGCCGTCATTCCCGCGGCGAAGCGCTCGGCCTGCTCCAGGCCGTAGGGGCTCGGCGAGCGACTGCCCACGATGGCGATGCGGGGTCCGCTGGCCCAGGGGCCGAGCGGCCGGCTCGACCAGAGCTCGTCCACTGGCGGCGTGAGGACCTCGAGACCTGCCAGTGGCGCTGGCCTCTCACCCAGCCCTGGGCCGTCGAATGGAGGGAGCCCTCCCGGAGGCGCCTGCGAGTCTTCGTGCCAGCGTCCACCCGCGCTCGCTGCGTGGGAACGCGCGCGGTCGCGCTCTCCGTCCCCAACGGCAGCATCCTCCTCGGCCGCAAGCAGGTTGGCGGCAGCTGAGCTGGCCACCTCCTCGCTCACCGCCACCTCACTGGCGACTCCGTCACCTTGGAGATCGCAGCCCGCGGTCTCCCATCCCAGGGCGCCCCATCCCGCGCTGGGCCTGCTCCAGTGGATCACGGTCCTCACGGAAGGAGGACGTGCGGTCGACGGTCCGGTTTCACCAGGCCCGGATCCAGTTCCCGCGCCTCGTGGTCGGAAGGACCAGGAGTGCCCAGCCACCGCGGCGGCCGCCCGTGCAAGCCGTCGGAGTCCTCAGGCCTCGCGCTCGAGCCGCGGCCACGGAGGCTCGCCGGTTCGCAGCACGGCCTGCATCTCACGCAGGAGCCCTGCGAGGTCGAAGCCCTCGGCCGAGGGCAGGTAGGGCGCGAGGAGACGGCGCATGCCCGTGTTCAGCTTGCGAGCGCCGGTGAGGTTCTCCCGCTGCAGGTGATGGAGCGCGATCGAGGCCTGGACGAGCCCCTTCCAGAGGTCCGAGTCGGCGCCCTCGCCGGCGAGCCAGCACCGCTCGAAGGCCTCGTGGGCCTCGTGGAAGCGCTCCGCGTTGAAGTGTTCGTGACCCTCGCGGATGGCCGCGGCCCGCGCCTCCGCATCGAAGCTCTCCGGGTCGAAGTCCTCCTCCTCGGGGAGGATCCTCACTCGTCGTCCTCGGGGTCCTGTCCCCGGCGACTGCGGCGCTCGGTGCGCTCGTAGCGCACCTCGTTGCCCCAGAAGCGGTCCCAGCGCGTCTGGTCCTGGCGCGGAAGGGTGGCGGGCTCCTTCGGCAGCTCGAACGAGCGCTTGGCTCCGCGCCACCACTTGGTCCAGGCCAGCGGGTCGTTGCCGTGGTCGATCCCCGTCAGCCGCATCAGAGCGGGGCGCACGGTGCGGAAGTTGTTGTTCACGCGCCGCGCGTCCGTCGAGGTGAGCAGGTCCATCAGCACCTCGATGCTCTCCTTGGCATGGACGTTCGCGATGGCGTAGATGCGAGCCATCAGCACGTCGCGGGCGTCCTGCTTGAACGCGTCCTTCGCGAGCAGCTCGAGGCTGTCCACGTCCTGGTGGCGGCCGATGGCCTTGATCCAGGCGGTCATGCGCTCGGTCTCCTTCTCCAGCGCCTTGCGGCTGCGCTTGCCCCACTTGGTGAGCGCGGTCAGCGCGTCGCGATGGCGCATCTGCCCGAGCGACTCGATCGCCGCGTCGGTCACCAGCGGCTCGCGATCCCCGAGGCCCTTGGCGATGGCCGCGATGACCGCGGGGTGAACGAGGCCGGTCTCGGCGCGCAGGGCGTTGCCCCGCACGGCACCCTCGGCCTTGCGATCCTCGAGCGCCGTCTCGATGCGCTCGACCGCGGCCTCGACCTGCTCCTTCGTCGGACCCTCGTCCTGGGCCTCCACGGGAGCGGCCATCCCCAGCAGGGGGGCGACGAGGAGGACGAGCTTGGAGGCTGAGACCACGAGGCGCATGGGTTCGATCATAGGGGCGGTGACCGCTCAGGGTTGGCCGCCACGTGTACGGCCCCGACGCCGACGCTCGAGGACGAGCTGGTAGCGCAGCTCGAGGTCCCGCTGGCGATGGAGCAGGGCGGCCCGCTCGTCGCCCTCGGTACAGGCGTCCAGGAGGGCCGTGAGCGTGAGCCGCTCGCGCTGGAGCTCGAGCTCCTCGGGGAGGAAGCCCGCGTTCTTGAGCACGGAGTAGGCGCCCCGCAGCTCGGCGGGCACGTCCTCCATGGGGTCGAGCTGGAGCGGCTTGCCCCGACCCGGCAGCTCCCGGAAGACGCCCTTCTCGGCAGCCTCCCGGATCTTGGCGTCGGCGATCAGGTCGAGCGGATCCACGGG
>WTJQ01000091.1:2281-4962 GCA_011524785.1 Planctomycetota bacterium
GCTCCCGCTCACTCGCTGGCCGTGGCGGCCGGCTTCTGGGCGGGCTTGGGCTCCTCGTCGAGGAAGCGCAGGCAGTCGGCGCCCTCGCCCTCGGCCTTGTCGGCCCACACCTCGCGCTCGGTCTCGGCCTCGCCGCGGAGCAGGTGCTCGGCGAGCGGGTCCTCGACGTGGCGCTCGATGGCGCGACGCAGGGGCCGCGCGCCGTAGTCGGGGTGGAACCCCTTCTCGATCAGGAACTCACGCGCGCTGTCGGTCACGTTCAGCTTCACCTGGTGCTCGGCGAGGCGCTTGCGGACCTCGTCCAGCTGCAGGTCGACGATGCGGACCAGGTCCGACTTGACCAGCGGGTTGAAGATCACGATCTCGTCGAGGCGGTTCAGGAACTCGGGGCGGAAGTGGCGCTCCACCTCGACCATCACGTCGGCCTCGACCCGCTTCTTGCGGTCGTCCTCGGTGGCGGCGCGGTCGTCCATGCGGCCGAAGCCCAGCTGGGCACCCGCCTTCATCTGACCGGAGCCGAGGTTGCTGGTCATGATCAGGATCACGTTGCGGAAGTCCACGTGGCGGCCGAACGAGTCGGTCAGGCGGCCCTCCTCCATGATCTGCAGCAGCATGTTGAAGACGTCGGGGTGCGCCTTCTCGACCTCGTCGAGGAGCACGACGGAGTAGGGGCGGCGGCGCACCTTCTCGGTCAGCTGGCCGCCCTCCTCGTAGCCGACGTAGCCCGGAGGCGCGCCGACGAGGCGGGAGGCGTTGTGCTTCTCCATGTACTCACTCATGTCCATGACGGTGACCGCGTCCTCGTCGCCGAACATGAACTTCGCCAGCTGCTTGCACAGGAACGTCTTGCCCACGCCCGAGGGGCCGAGGAACAGGAACGAGCCCATGGGGCGGCGCGGGTCCTTCAGGCCCGAGCGCGAGCGGCGCACGGAGCGCGCGATCGCGTTGATGGCCTTGTCCTGGTGGATGACCACGTTGCCGAGCTCGGCCTCCATCTGGAGGAGGCGCTCCCGCTCGGCCTTCTCGAGGCGCGTGAGGGGGATGCCGGTCATCTTGGAGATGGTCTCCTGGATCACCTCGGCGTCGACCTCACCGACCTGCTCGCGCTCGGCCTGCTCCTTGCGCCACTCGGCCTGCTCCTCCTCCTTCTTCTTCTTGAGCTGGTAGGCCTCGTCACGGAGACGCGCGGCCAGCTCGAAGTCCTGGGAGGCGACGGCCTCGTCCTTCTCGCGCTCCAGGCGCTCGATCTCGTCGGTGAGCTCCCGCATGTCCGGCGGGGGCACCATCGACTTGATCCGCACGCGCGCGCCGGCCTCGTCCATCACGTCGATGGCCTTGTCCGGGAGGAAGCGGTTGTTGATGTAGCGGTGGGCGAGCTCGACCGCCATCTCGAGGGCGCCGTCGGTGTAGCCCACCTTGTGGTGCGCCTCGTAGCGGTCGCGCAGACCCTTGAGGATCTCGACGGCCTGCTCGGGGGTGGGGGGCTCGACGTTGACGGCCTGGAAGCGACGCTCGAGGGCGCCGTCCTTCTCGATGTGCTTGCGGTACTCGTCGAGGGTCGTGGCCCCGATGCACTGGATCTCGCCGCGGGAGAGGGCGGGCTTCAGCACGTTGGAGGCGTCGATCGCGCCCTCGGCGCCGCCGGCGCCCACGAGGGTGTGGAGCTCGTCGATGAAGAGCACCACGTCCTTGACGCGGCGGACCTCGGTCATGACGGCCTTGATGCGCTCCTCGAACTGGCCGCGGTACTTGGTGCCGGCGACCATGAGGGCGAGGTCGAGGACCACGATGCGCTTGCCGCGCAGGATCTCCGGGACGGCGTTGTCGATGATCAGCTGGGCCAGGCCCTCGACGATCGCGGTCTTGCCGACGCCGGGCTCACCGAGGAGCACGGGGTTGTTCTTGGTGCGGCGGGCCAGGATCTGGACCACGCGCTCGATCTCGTGGGCGCGGCCGATGACCGCGTCGAGCTTGCCGCTCTTGGCGAGCTCGGTCAGATCGCGACCGAAGGAGTCCAGGGCAGGCGTCTTGCTCTTGCCGTTGCCGCCGCCGGCACCGCCGCCGCCGGTCGGCTCGTCGATCGAGACGTCGTCGTCCTCGTCCTGGTCGGTGTCGGCGCCGAGGAAGTCGAGCACCTCGTCGCGGACGTCCTGGAGCTTGACGCCCAGGTTGAGGAGGACCTGGGCCGCGATGCCCTCGTTCTCCTTGATCAGGCCGAGGAGCAGGTGCTCCGTCCCGATGTAGTTGTGGCCGAGGCTGCCGGCCTCCTCCATGGAGAGCTCGAGGACCTTCTTCGCGCGCGGCGTGAAGGGCAGCTGGCCCATGGTCACCATCGAGGGACCGGTCTTGACGATCTTCTCGACCTCCATCCGGATCTTGGTGAGGTCGATGCCCATGTTCTTGAGGACGTTGGCGGCGACGCCGCTGCCCTCCTGAACGAGCCCGAGCAGGATGTGCTCGGTGCCGAGGTACTCGTGGTTGAACCTCTGGGCCTCCTGGCGGGCGAGGTTCATGACCTTCTTGGCGCGGTCGGTGAAGCGATCGAACATGGATTCAGGGTCGGGGCGTTCCGGGGGAGGGATGGCCTTCTGGAGCGGCCCAGGGGGTCTGGGGCTCCTAGGTGGATCTCATCGGCGTTCAAGGCCCAGGGGTTGAGCCAGGCGCCGCTGGGAACCGATCGG
>WTJQ01000046.1 GCA_011524785.1 Planctomycetota bacterium
CCCGAGGCCCTCCGGGCCCCGCACGACGACCCCATTCCATGGCCGCCGCCGCTCCCGCTCCGACCATCGCCCTGCCCAACGCCTGGCGCGTCGAGGTCTTCCGCCGCCCCTCCGTCGACGACCCCGAGGGCACCCACGCCCTGGCCGCCGCGCGGAACCTGGACCTGGAGGGCATCGACGACCTGCGCCTCGGGCGCGGCTACCTGCTGCCGCCGACCTTCTCCCCGGAGCAGGTGCAGCGTGCGGTCGACGAGCTGCTGTGCGACCCCGTCGTGGACGAGGCGCGCGTCACCGCGCCCGAGCAGGCACCCGAGCGTCGCACGGCCCAGTGGGTCCTCGTCGCGCGCAAGCCCGGCGTGATGGACCCCGTCACGTGGACCCTCCGGCGGGCGCTGACTCGCGCGGGGATCAGCCCGGCCGGGACCGAGCCCCTGGTGGGCGCGTTCCAGGCCTGGGAGGTCACGGGGTCCACCGGGGCCGACACCCTCGCCACGCTCGCGAGTCGCGTGCTCGCCAACGAGGTCATCGACGCGGTGGCCCTCGGCGAGGAGGGCCTCCACTACGGCCAGCCCGACGCCGCCGGCCAGCACGAGGTCGTCGAGGTGCCCCTGCTGGGGCTCGACGACGAGGGGCTGATGAAGCTCTCCGTGGAGGGGATGCTCTCCATGGACCTCGCCGAGATGCAGGCCGTGCAGGCGCACTTCCGCGCGGCCGACCGCGAGCCCACGGCCTGCGAGCTCGAGACCCTCGCCCAGACCTGGAGCGAGCACTGCCAGCACAAGACCTTCCGCGGCCGGATCGAGATGGACGGGGAGGTGATCGACAACCTGCTGAAGTCCACGATCGCCAAGGCCACCCACGACCTCGACAAGGACTGGTGCGTCAGCGTCTTCCACGACAACGCGGGCATCGTCGAGTTCGACACGGTGGACGGGCAGACCTGGGACCTCGCCATGAAGGTCGAGACCCACAACCACCCCAGCGCGATCGACCCCTACGGCGGCGCGGGCACCGGGGTCGGCGGGGTCGTCCGGGACATCCTGGGCGTCGGCCTCGGCGCCAAGCCCATCGCCAACGTGGACGCGTTCTTCGTGGGGCCGCCCGACCTCCCCGACGCAGAGGTCCCCCGCGGCTCCATGCACCCGGCCCGCATCCTGCGCGGCGTCGTGGCCGGCGTCCGCGACTACGGCAACCGGATGGGCATCCCCACCGTGGCCGGGGGCGTCTGGTTCCACGAGGGCTACGTGGCCAACCCGCTGGTCTACGCGGGGACCGTCGGCCTGATGCCGCGCTGGGCCGCGGACAAGACCGTCCAGCCGGGCGACGTGATCGTCACGGCCGGCGGCCGCACCGGGCGGGACGGCATCCACGGCGCCACCTTCAGCTCGGTGGAGCTGCACGAGGAGAGCGAGACCGTGAGCGCCGGCGCCGTGCAGATCGGCGACCCGATCACCGAGAAGAAGGTCCTCGACGGCCTGCTCGCGGCGCGCGACGCGCGCCTCTACCGCGCGGTGACCGACTGCGGAGCCGGCGGCCTCTCGAGCGCCGTGGGCGAGATGGGCGCCGAGTGCGGGGCGACCGTGGACCTCGAGAAGGTGCCGCTGAAGTACCCCGGGCTCAGCCCCGAGGAGATCTGGATCAGCGAGGCCCAGGAGCGGATGGTCTTCGCCGTCCCGCCCGAGCACCTCGACGCGCTCCTCGCGACCTTCGAGGCCGAGGGGGCCGAGGCCACCGCGATCGGGACGTTCACCGACAGCGGTCGCCTGGTGTTGCGCTACGACGGCGTCACCCAGGGCGACCTCGACATGCACTTCCTGCACGAGGGCAACCCGCGCCAGACCCGCCAGGCGAGCTGGAGCCCGCCCGAGGTCGAGGACCCGGGGGCGCCGGAGCTGGAGGAGCCGGAGGCCCTGCTGCTCGCGCTGCTCGGCACCCCCACCATCGCCAGCAAGGAGTGGATCGTGCGCCAGTACGACCACGAGGTGCAGGGGCAGCGCGTGATCGGCCCCACCAGCGGCGTCGACCGCGACGCGCCGAGCGACGGCGTGGTCCTGAACCCGCTCCCGGGCTCGCCCAAGGGTGCCGCGATCGGCGTCGGCGCGAACGCTCGCTACGGCCGCCTCGACCCGCGCGCCATGGCCGAGGCCTGCATCGACGAGGCCCTGCGCAACGTGGTCGCCGCCGGGGCGGACCCCAGCCGCACCTCGCTGCTCGACAACTTCTCCTGGGGCAACTGCAACAAGCCCGACCGGCTGGGCGCCCTCGTCCACGCCTCCAAGGGCTGCTACGCGGCCGCCATGGCGTACGGCACGCCGTTCATCAGCGGCAAGGACTCGCTCAACAACGAGTACCGCGTCGGGGACGAGACCCTGGCCATCCCGCCGACGCTCCTGATCTCGGCCCTCGGCGTGGTGCCCGACGTGCGGCGCTGCGTGACCATGGACCTGAAGGAGGCCGGCAACCGCGTGGTGCTGATCGGCACGACCCGCCAGGAGCTCGGCGGCTCCGAGCTCTTCGCCCACCTCGAGCTCGAGGGCGGGGCCGTTCCGCGGCCCGACCTCGCGACGGCGCCGGACCTGCTCGCGCGCGTCCACGCCGCGCAGCAGGAGGGGCTCCTGCGCACCTGCCACGACCTGTCCGAGGGCGGCCTCGGCGTGGCCCTGGCCGAGTCCTCCATGGCCGGGCGCCTGGGGGCACGCGTGTCGCTGGCCGGCGTCGCCGAGGACGCGACCACCGCGCTCTTCAGCGAGAGCACCACGCGCTTCCTCGTCGAGGTGCGCCCCGCCGACCTCGACCGACTGCGCGCCGCCCTTGGGGAGCACCCCGTCCACGACCTCGGCGAGGTCACGGAGGCCCCCCTGCTCGAGGTGAGCGCGCCCGACGGGGAGCCCCTCGTCTCCCTCGACGTCGCGGACCTCCGGGCCGCCTTCCACGGCTCCTTCGCCGGCTGACCCCGCACCGCCATGACCGACCTCAAGTCCCTCGTCCTGCGCACCTCCGGCACCAACTGCGAGCTGGAGACCGCGCGCGCCCTGGACCGTGCCGGAGCCCCGGCCGACGTGGCCTCGTTCCGCCAGCTCTCCGGCGAGCTCGGGCGCCTGTCCGACTACCGGATCCTGGTCTTCGCCGGCGGCTTCTCCCACGGGGACGACCTGGCGGCCGGTCGCGTCTGGGGCAGCGAGCTGCGCGGGGTCCGGCGGGAGCTGGACGCCTTCGTGGCGGACGGCGGCCTGATCCTGGGGGTCTGCAACGGCTTCCAGGTCCTGGTGGAGTCGGGGCTGTTCCAGCCCGACCGTGCGCCTCAGGAGCGCACGATCGCGCTCTACGCCAACGCCAGCAACCACTACGAGTGCCGCTGGGTGACCCTCGAGGCCGCCGCGAGCCGCTGCCCCTGGCTGGAGGCCGGCTGGCGGTTCCCCGTCCCGGTCGCCCATGCGGAGGGCCGCTTCACCTGCCTCGACGACGCCACCTACGGCGAGCTCGAGGCCGGGGGCCAGCTGGTCCTGCGCTACGTGGACGCCGACGGCTCGGCCCCGGGCTACCCGGGCAACCCCAACGGCTCCCGAGGCGACGTGGCGGGGATCTGCGACCCCAGCGGGCGCGTGGTCGGCCTGATGCCCCACCCGGAGCGGAACCTGGACCCCTGGAACCACCCCGAGTGGACCCGCCTGGGCGAGCGCGAGGTGGGCGAGGGACTCCGGTTCTACGAGGGGCTGGTGGCTGCCGCACGCTCCGGGGCCGCGGTCGCGAGCGCGGGCTCCTGAGCGCGGGGAGCGTCCGGTCGCGCCAGCGGGAATCCCGGTCCCAGAACCGGGTCGGGGCGCTTGGATTCGACGAAGCCGGATCGCTAGCTTCGTCGATGAGGTTGAACCGATGAACCGCACCCGCACCGTCCTGGCCCTCGCCGGCCTCTGCACCCTCCCCCTCGTCAGCAGCTGCGTCGTGGCCGCCGTGGCCGGCGCCACCGTCCTCGTCACCGACGAGCTGCGCGAGAACGCCTCCAGCGTGATCCTGCCGATCTCCCCCGAGCTCGCCTGGGCCGGGACCAAGGCCTCGGTCTCGCGCCAGACCGGCGCCCTCCTCCACGAGGACGAGGCGCACTGGACGATCGAGACGACCATGGGGACGAACCTGGAGCAGGGCACCGTCGTCGTGGCCGTCGAGGAGTTCGACGTGGGCCAGACCCGCATCCTCGTGAACGCCAAGAAGTTCGCCGTCCACAACCAGGAGCGCTCGGACCAGGTCCTGCGCCAGATCGAGGCCGACCTGGCCCAGTTCACCCGCCCGTGATGCTGCTCCGCGCTCTTGCCCTGCCCGCCCTCGGGCTGGCCTCGTGCGTCGCCCCCCTCGCCGTCGTGGGGACGGCCGGGGTGGCCGGCGTGGTCGCCACCGAGGAGTGGAAGTCGAACGCCTCCGCGCGCTGGTTCTCGCTCGAGCCGGAGGCCGCCTGGGAGCAGGCGGTCCAGCTGCTCGAGGACATGGCCGACACCCCGGTCGAGATCGATGCCGAGGCCTGGACCGCCACGGCCCTGGTCAATCCTCACCAGTACAAGCTCTCCGTGACCGAGACCCCCACCGGGGGCTCGCGGGTCAGCATGGCCGTCCGCACCTACGCGCTCTGGGATCGCCAGGAGTCCGAGGCCTGGCTCGCGCGCTACAGCAAGCGCATCGCGGCGCTCGACTGAGTCGTGCCCTCCGCAGTCTGAATGGACTGCTCACGCCGGGGCCCCATCGTCTGGTGGGGCCCCGGCTGCGTTCCGGGTGGGCGCAGCGAGCTTGCCCGGCGGGTCGGCATCCCGTTGAGCTCAGCAGCACAGCGAGCACTGGGGGGGCCCACGTTCTCGGCCCTGGCGGCGTCGCTCGCGTTCGCAGCCTCTCGTGGCCCGTCGGGCTTCCGGGTCGCGCGCGGCCAACGCTCGCGCGCGCAGCCCGAATCGGGCGCTTCGACCG
>WTJQ01000596.1 GCA_011524785.1 Planctomycetota bacterium
GCTCCAGCCACAGGCCCGAGCCGGTTCGCTGGGCGCCGAGTCCCCAGGGGCCGCTCACGTCGCGCCCCCCCAGCTCGACCGCGGGCACGGACATCCCATTGACCACGGCGAAGAGGCGGTCGTCCTTCAGCTCCACCACGAAGCGAACGGGCTGCAGCGCCCGAATCGGGACCTCGATGTTCGACTCCAGCTCGAGGAACGTCTGCTTCTCGGGGCTCCAGAAGAAGACGTGCACCCCGTTGGTCTCGGTCAGGGCGAGCGAGAAGTAGCTGCCGTCCTCCGCCAGGCCGAACAGCACGTTCATCTGACAGGTCTGCCGCGGCGTCGGGAAGAGCAGGACCTCGCCCTCGATCCGGTACCGGTCGAGGCCGACGGGCTCCCGCCGGAAGGCGCGCGCCGTCGTGCCCATCTGCGACGTCTGGTACCAGCCGTCCGCCGTCCCGGCGAGGTCGGGCTCCGCCACGTTCCAGGCACCGATCCCATCGAGGACCCAGCCGATCAGCGCACCCTCCTCGCGGGCCGCTGCCAGGAAGGCCGCTAGGCGCGCGCCGGCGCCCTCCGCCCCGAGGGTCGCGCGCAGGGCTTCGTCCTCCAGGACACGCTCCGCGACCACGTGCGCCAGCGCGTCGTGCAGCGGCGTCCAGGCCTTCGTCCCGAGGCCAGCCCCGAGGTCCGGCAGCCCCGTGGCATTCCCGTCCCCCAGCTCGAGCAGCATGAGCTCGGAGCGCTGGCGCGAGAACCGAGGCTCCTCATCCGTCTCCCGCGAGCGGCCGGTCGCGACCATGGCCCGCTGAGTGGCCTCCACGGCGAGACCCGCCAGGAACCAGGGCGCCTCGCGTGCGAGGTCCGGCAGGCGCTGCACCAGGGCCGCGCGCAGGGCCCCCTCGGCCCCAAGGCGGCAGGCGGTCGGCGGCAGGCCGAAGGTCTCGTAGACCCGCTCGGCCTGCGCGGGGTTGATGGCGACGAGCGTGCTGCCGCTGCCCAGGTCGGTCCACGACTGGCGCGGGCCGGGCCGCTGCCCGGTGATCCCCAGCACGGCCTGGATGAAGGCCTTCCGGTCGGGGTGGATCTCCACCGGGACGGAGGGCTCCGGGGCCTGGGCCTCGATCCCCATGAGCCCCTGGGCCTCGGCCCAGGCCGCGGCCGCCAGGTCCGCGACGCCCTGCGCGAGGGCCGCCCGGCTGCGCTCCGAGTGCCAGTGCGTGATGACGGTGAAGCCCCCCGCCTCGGCGACGTGGTACCCAAGGACCGGGTCGTCGTCCTGGACGGTGGAGGCGGTCACGGACGCCGCCGACGGCTCGGTGCTCGCAGCCGAGACCTGGGCGCGAGGGGCTGCGGCACAGCCCGCGAGGAGGACCAGCGCAGCGAGAAGAGGGGGAATCATGGAGGGGCGGTACGAAGGGGGCACTGCAGCGTGGGCGCGACCGCCATGGGCTGGATCGGCAGCGGAGCGCCCCTCGCCACGGCGAGCCTAGCGACCGTCCCGGACCGATGCACCGACCCCGCTCGGAGGGTTCGGCCGGGCTCAGGCCGCTCCCGGATCCGGCTTCCGTCCGGCCAGGTGGTCCGCGATCGTGCGCGCCAGCTCCGGCGAGATCCCGTCCAGCCCCATCAGCTGCTCCACGCTGGCCTGCCGGACCCCCTCGAGGGAACCGAAGGTCCGCAGCAGCACCTTGCGCTTCGCGGGACCGACCCCGGGGATCGCGTCGAGGCCGCTCTTGATGCGCCCCCGCTCCTTGCGGTGGTAGGTGATGGCGAAGCGGTGCGCCTCGTCGCGGATCCGCTCCAGCAGGTGGCGCGCCGGGCTGTGACGCGGCAGCTCGATGGGGCTCACGGCATCCGGAAGGAACACGCGCTCCTCGGTCTGCTCCTTGCGCTGCCCCTTGACGCGTCGCTCCGATCGAGCCTTGGCGAGCCCCACCATCCCCACGTGGAACGCCCCGGCCTCGGCGCGCGCCTCGAGGGCCTTGGCGAGCTGGGCCGCGCCCCCGTCGATCACGACCAGGTCCGGCAGGTCGTCCTCGGCCACGCCGCGCTTGAGGGAGCGCAGCACCACCTCGTGCATGGAGGCGAAGTCGTCCTGGCCGTCCACGGTCCGCACCTTGTAACGCCGGTAGCCGCCCCGATCGGGGTGACCGCGCCGGAAGCGCACGCGGCTCGCGACCACGTTGGTGCCCTGCAGGTTGGAGATGTCGAAGCAGTCCACGACCTCGGCCCCGGGGTCCAGGTCGAGGAGCTCGAGCAGGTCCTCCATGGCCTCCTGGTCCCGCCGCGCGGTCGCGTCGTGCCGCTCCAGCGCGCTGCGGGCGTTCTCACCGGCGAGGTCGAGAGTCCGCTTCTTGTCCCCCGCCCTCGGCACGTGGATCCGCACCGCGTCCCCCAGGACGTGGGACAGGAGCTCGCCCTCGGCCGGCTCCAGCGGCACCACCAGCTCGCGCGGGGTCGCGCGCCGGCCGCCGCCGTACAGGGCGGTCAGCACCTGGTGCAGCATCTCCTCGTCCGGCAGGGACGAGCGGAAGAGGTGGCTGCGGCTCTCCGCCAGGCGGCCGTCGCGGAAGGCCAGCCGGTGCACGGCGGCCTGTCCGGCCGCGCGCGCGAAGGCCACGAAGTCCCGGTCCACCTTGTCCCGGGGCCGCACCCCCTGGCCCTCGATGGTGCGCCGCAGGGCCACCAGGCGATCGCGCCAGGCCGCGGCCCGCTCGTACTCCAGGGCCTCGGCCGCGGCGTTCATGCGCCCCTCCAGGTCGGCCTCCAGCTCGGCGGTGTCCCCCGAGAGGATCCGCGAGGCCTTCTCCACCAGGCCCTCGTACTCCTTCCCGTCGATCAGCCCGACGCAGGGCGCGCTGCAGAGCTCGAGCTGGTGCTTGATGCACGGCCGCGAGCGGTTGTCCATCTCGTGGTCGGGGCAGTCCCGCAGAGGCACCAGGCGATGCAGGTCCGAGAGGGTCCGACGCACGGCGCGGGAGCTGGCGTAGGGCCCGAAGAGGCGGCTGCGGCCGCCGGCCTTCTTGTCGTCGGGCCGGTGCGCCCGCACGAACTTCAGCCGGGGGAACCGCTCGGCCAGGTCCAGCCGCAGCATCAGGAACGACTTGTCGTCCTTGAGCCGCAGGTTGTGCGGCGGCTGGTGCTGCTTGATGAGGGTGTCCTCCAGCAGCAGCGCCTCCGCCTCGGTGCGCGTGACGATCGTCTCGACCCCGTGCGCATCGAGCCCCAGCGAGGCCGTGTTGGGCCGCCCGTCGCCCCCCTCCCGCCGGTACGCGCTCAGCCGCGCCCGCAGGTCCGACGCCTTCCCCACGTACAGCACCTTCCCCTCCGCATCGCGGAACAGGTACACGCCCGGCCGCGTGGGCACGTCGCGCAGGGACCAGCGGGGCTCGCTCACGAGAGGTGTTGTAGCCCATCGGCCGGGCACGCTCGCGCCGGCGGGTCAGGGCTCCCAGCAGAAAGGGAGCGGGCGGCCCTCCCCCCGGAGAGCCGCCCGCCAGAGCCGCGGCAGGAGCCGCCTACCGGAACAGGATGGAGATCGCGTTCGTCGTGTTCGACGTCGGCGCCCCGCTCGGCAGGAGCTCGCGGTGCCACAGCTGGAAGTGGAGGACCTCGCCAGCAGCCAGCGCGGCGGGCTGGGGCAGGCTCGGCAGGTCGAGGGTCAGGCTCACGGCGCCGACTGCTCCGGAGTTGAGGACGGCGCCGCTGGAGGCTGTTAGGTTCAGACGGCGCAGGGGAGCCCCCAGGCAGAGCGCGCCCGAGCCGCCGCCGAACGGGTTCGTGAAGCCCTGCGTGGCGCTGTAGACGAAGTAGGCGAACTGGTTCGCGGGCAGCTGATCGGCCTGGAGCGTCAAGGCGTTGTCCAGGAGGACGGGCGAGCCCTCGGCACGGATCCGGCCCGTGGCGCCGGTCGCGTTGGGGTTGGCGTCGCAGTAGGTCGCCTCCCCGCCGGGGCACGCATCGAGCACACCGTCCCCGTTCCAGTCCAGCGCCGGGTCGGTCGCGAGCTCGTCCGCGTCCGGCACGCCGTTGCCGTCGCAGTCGGGCCCCAGGCCCATGAGGTTCTCGGCCCAGGTGATCGTGTCGTTGTGGAAGGAGCAGGCCACCGCCTCCGGGTCGCCGTCGCCGTCGAGGTCCGCGGCCGTCGCACAGTAGGCGCCGTTGACCTGGTTCATCACGAGCTCGCGCGGCCCCCAGGCCCCGTCCACGCAGCGGAACATGGAGACCCGGCCGTGGTAGAAGGCGGTGACGAGCAGGTCCAGCTCACCGTTCTGGTCGAGGTCCACGATCTCCACCGTGTGGGCCCCGTTCTCGTCGGTGGACAGGACCGTCTCCGGACCGAAGCCGCCGACGCCGTCGCCCATCAGCACGACCAGCGAGTCGTCGTAGAAGCCGGTGACGGCGAGGTCGGTGTGCCCGTCCCCATCCAGATCGTCCGCGTCCAGCCAGAGCGCACCCCCGACCGTGCCGATCGTGCTCGGCGGGGCGAAGGTCCCCCCGTCGTTCCGCAGGAGCGAGACGGTGTCCGCGAGGTACGACGCGCACACGAGGTCGAGGTCGCCGTCGTGCTCGACGTCGAGGGCCACGAGGCCATAGGAGCCGGTGAGCCCCGTGGCCAGGTCGACGGGCGCGGCGAAGGCCGCGCCGCCCAGGTTCTCGAGCAGGATCACCCGGTCCGCGGTGTAGCCAGTCGCCACGAGGTCCAGATCCCCGTCGGAGTCGAGGTCGACCGCGAGGGCGCGCGCGGCGCTCCCGAAGCCGGACGTGAGGGCGACGGGGGTCCCGAACGAGCCGCCCCCGAGGTTCTCGATCCAGCCGATCTCGCCGTTGGCGGTGGCTGCCCCCACGACGTCCAGGTCCCCGTCCCCGTCGAGGTCGGCCACCTCCACGTGGATGGGCGTCCCGACGAGTGCCAGGACCACCGGCGGAGCGAACACTCCGCCGCCCAGGTTCTCGATCCAGCCG
>WTJQ01000517.1:0-3456 GCA_011524785.1 Planctomycetota bacterium
GTCGCCCTCGCCGAGCCCGACCAGGGAGGTCGCCGCAGCCATGCGCAGGTCCTGCGGGGCTTCGGGACCCGCAAGCTCCTCGAAGAGGGTGCGAACGGCACCAGCTCCCTCGGGGAGCCCCAGCGCGCCGAGCGCGCGGACGGCACCCACGCGGAGCTCGTGCCCCGTGCCCTGCCCGATCCGTTCCACGAGGGCGGGCACGGCCGACGGACTGCCGACGCGGCCCAGCGCCTCGGCAGCTGCGGCGCCCACACCCGGCTCGTCCAGGACGCGCAGCAGCTCTCCCTCGACTCCTCGGGCTCGCGGCCCCATGGTCTCGAGGACCTGGGCGCAGTGCAGCCGCAGCCACGGATCCTCGTCGGTCAGCGCGGAGGCAACCTCGCGCGCGCACCAGGGGCCAAGGCGCGACAGCACGTAGCGCGCGTCGTCCACGGGGCGCAGCTGGAACGTCTCGCCGGACATGTCGAGGACCAGGTCCCACACCTCGCGCAGCTGGGCGTCGCTGGGGGGCGGGAGGGGAAGCGCCTCGGCGTCGATCCCGCTCCAGAGCCGCAGCGCCTCCTCCGCGGGAACTCCGAGCGGTTCCGCCACGGCCGCCACTTCGGCTGCGGCCTGGCCCGCACGCGCGTCGTCACGCGCCGCGAGCTCCAGCAGACCGCCGAGCCCTGCGAGGCACCCGAGGCGCCCCAGGGTCGAGGCCACCCAGAGGAACGCGTCCGGGTCCTTCTCGTACTTGAGCCGGAGGACGAGCCCCGGCACCACGTGATCGGAGCCGCAGCTCGCCAGGCGCCAGGCCGCATGGGCGCGCAGCCACGGCTCGCTGGAGTCCCGGGTCAGCGTCAGCAGGCGGTCCGCGGCCGCTTCCGAGCCCACGGCTCCGAGCAGCTCGACGGCGGCGGCTCGGAGGTCCCCGGCCAGGCGCGTGTCGAGGGCGTGCGCGGTCAGGGCGGAGACCGCGCCGTCCCCGAGGCTGGCGAGGTCCTCGAACACCAGGTCGCGGAACTGGCCGCCGTGCACGCGCGTCTCGAGCATGGCGCGCGTGGCCTCGGGGGCGTCCTCCGGGGAGGGCGGGAGCACGGCTGCCGGCGCGGCCTCGTGCAGGGCGGCCGCGCGAGGCCGCGCGATCGCGCCGAGGGCCGGAGGAGCGGGGCGAGGAGCCGGCGTCGGCCCCGCGTCCCCGGTGCATCCCGTCAGCAGCGGGGCGAGGGCCAGCAGGGTGCCGACTGCCGCCCCCGAGCCGCGCAGCGGGGCCGCCCGGAGCCTCACGGGACGACCACGCTGTGCACGAGGCGTGCGTCGATCAGCGGGTCCGTGACCTGCTCCGTGACCAGCACCTCCTCGCCGTCGCGGTAGTACGGCGCGAGCTTGTAGAAGAGCGCGACCTCGATGGGGCCGTCGGCGTTCGCAGCGGGGATCCGCAGCCCGCGGACCGGGTGCTCCTCGACGTTGTTATCCCAGGGGCCGTCCGGACCTTCGGCGGTCGCCTGCAGGAGCGTCGAGGGCAGGTCGACCTCGTGGCGGTACGGGTCGCGGATCCGGTGGAGGTGCGTCCAGCCACCCCGCTGCTCGGGGTCCTCCGGAGCGGGGCGGTAGAACAGGTCCGCGGCCCGCGAGCGCTCGTCCGTCGGGAAGCTGTGCGCCCGCATGACGTTCTCGACCTCGACCGCGATGCCCTCGGCGTCGCGGCTGGCGCGGAGGGCCACCGCGGAGCGCACGAGCTCGATGTCGTGGCCGCCCGCCATCTGGTGGTAGCGGCCGGCGTTGGGGTCGCCCTCACGCAGGGGCATGTGGCACTCGATGCACCCGGTGCCATTGGCCGCGTGGTCGGTCAGCTTCCACTGCGTGACGGTCTTGTGCTGGTCGTGACACCCCGCGCAGAAGTCCACGCGCTGCAGCTCCCGGCGGGCCACCGGCCGGCAGGGCGCGCTCGGGTTGTCGATCGTGCCTGCGATGGAGCCGTCCGGGAGGAGATGGCAGGAGATGCAGTCGACGCCCTCGGCCCGTCGGGAGGAGCGGGGCAGCACACGATTGCCGACGCCGGTCTCGAAGACGGGGCGCGGGGCGTGGCAGTCGATGCAGATCTTGTTCGAGAAGTCGGCGCTCTGGACGCGGACGTCCTCGTCGATCCAGGACTTCGCGTGCCAGGAGTCCTCCCACTCGGCGTAGACCTCCTCGTGGCAGGCCTTGCACTGGGCGGACGACGTCCACTGGGTCGGGGTGGCCGAGACGGCGCTCTCGCCCGCGGAGGGGCTGAGCTCGAGGCCGAGCCAGACGGCGGCGGCCAGCACCAGGATTCCGAGGAGCTTCTTCATGCCGGTTCGGGATTGTCGCTCAAGAGGTGGCCGCCTTCGAGCCGCAGGCGCCCGGAGGCGAACCCAGCGGCCTCCTCCGGGTCGTGGGTCACGTGCAGGAGGGTGAGGTCGAGCCGCGTCGCGACGTCGCGGAGGCGCTCGAGGAGGCTGCGTCGCAGCTCCTGGTCGAGGGGGCCGAGCGGCTCGTCGAGCAGCAGGACGCGCGGGGAGGTGGCGAGGGCACGCGCGAGCGCGAGCCGCTGGGCCTCACCGCCGGAGAGCGTCGCGACCTTGCGCCGCTCGAAGCCCGTGAGCTCGACCCACTCCAGCAGCTCCTGGACGCGCTGCTTGGCCTCTCGTCGCCCGAGTCCCTGGCCATCCAGCACGAAGCGGAGCGTCGCCGCCACGGTCATGTGGGGCCAGAGCGCGCCGCCCTGGAACACGAGACCCACGCCGCGCTGGTGCGGCTCGATCAGGCACGCACCACCCCGCTGGGCCAATCGCCCCGCGATCTCGATGGTCCCCGCGTCGACGGGGGAGAGCCCGGCGATGGCGCGCAGGAGCGTCGTCTTGCCACATCCCGAGCGGCCGACCAGGAGCACGTGGGCACCCTGCTCGAGCTCCAGGTCGACGGGGCCGAGGAGGGGCTCGCGCCCCGCGCGGAGGACGAGGCCCTCGATCTTGACGGCTGCGGTCACGGCAGGAACTCCATGCGGCGGTTGCTGAGCAGGCTCCAGGCGAGCCCGGGGAGGACGACCACGAAGATCACGAGCAGCGCGAGCGCTGCCACGAAGTCGTCGCGTCCGAAGTGGACCGCGTTGAAGACGCGGTACATGACCGTGTGCTTGGCGGCGGGGACGATCACGGCCGCGTCGAGCTCGCGCACCGCGAGGACGAACACCAGGGTCCACGCTCCGAAGAGGCTCGGCAGGATCGGGGGAGCAACGATCCGCGTGAGCCGGCGGGTGGGGCTCGCGCCGGCCAGGAGGGCGGCCTCCTCGAGGCGACGGTCCATCGCGGCCGTCGCGCCCTGACAGACGAGGGTCGGGAAGCACAGGAAGCGGCCGATCATCATCAGGACGACGAGCGCGCCGGAGCCGTAGAAGGCCTGGAGCCCCGGACGGTTCCAGACGAGCACGGTGCCGATCCCGTAGAGGATGGCCGG
>WTJQ01000517.1:3556-4938 GCA_011524785.1 Planctomycetota bacterium
AGGGCCGTCATGGGGGCGCCCCGCAGGGACACGACCTGGGTCCAGGTCGCGGCCACCAGGAGCGGGGGGATGAGGAAGGGCAGCACGCCCGTAGCGCGCAGGAAGCCGCGTGCCGGCAGGTCGGTGCGGGCGACGAGGAAGCCGAA
The DNA here is from genome assembly GCA_011524785.1 of Planctomycetota bacterium. GTDB lineage: Bacteria > Planctomycetota > UBA1135 > UBA1135. The sequence continues at coordinate 3,703 of WTJQ01000517.1, forward strand.
GGGCGCGCCGAGCAGCGCGGCCACGGCCGAGGAGGCGAGGCCGAGGCCGATCGTGCGCCCCAGCAGGCCCAGGACCCGCGGATCCGCGGTCCCGGTCCAGTCCAGGGCTGCGAGCGCCTCGGGCTCGGTCAGAAGGCGGGCCACCATCCACGCCACCGGCAGCAGCCCCGCGATCCCCAGGACGAGGAGCGCCAGGCCGAGCAGCGGCGACGAGGTGGACGGGCGTCTCATCGATCCAGGAACAGCACCTTCAACGCATCCGTGCGCTCGGCCACCGACCGGCCCACCGCCTCGTAGTCGACCTCCATCACCACGAACTCCGAGCGCACGTGGTCGGGGCGGGGGACGTCGGCTCGGACCGGGATCTGGGCCGAGCGAGCATGAGCGAGCCGCTCCTCCACCTGGCGGGACAGGACCCAGTCCAGGAAGCGCTCGGCAGCCTCGCGGTGGGGGGCGCCCTCGAGGATCGAGACGGTGTTGGGGATGAGTAGGGTCCCGATGGGCGGCTCGCCATCCGGACCCGGCTCCTGGTCGGGGTAGACCGCCACCACGGGCGCTCCGCTCTCACGGGCGACGTTGAAGTCGTCGGTGTCGGTGTAGGCGAAGGCCAGCTCCCCGTCCCGCACCAGCGTCATGGCCTGGCCGTTGGAGCGCACCACGTGCACCGGCGGCGGGTCCTCGTGCTGGCGCTCCGCGATGGGGTTCCAGAAGGCGGCCGCGCGCTCCTCGCCCCAGGTCGTGTACATGGCGGCGGCGTGGGTGAGCGTCGTGCCGGTCAGGGGCCGCGCCACGCCGCAGGTCCCAGCGAAGCGCGGGTCGAGCAGGTCCCGGTGGCTCGTCAGCTCGGCGGGGTCGACCCGGTCGGTGTTCGCGATCAGGATCCGGGCCCGCGCCGCGAAGCCGGTCCAACGGCGCTGCGAGTCCCGGAACTGCTCCGGGATGTCGGCGGCGCTGGGGGAGTCGTAGGGGGCGAGCATCCCCATCTCGGCGAGCCGGACGGTCTGGACGATCTCGTTGTTCCAGAACACGTCGCAGCGCGGATGGGCGCGCTCGGCGATGAGCTGGCCCACCAGGCCGACGGTCTTCTGGTGCTCCAGGTCGAAGAGGGCCTCGACCTCGAGGCCCGACTCCCGCTCGAAGTCGGCGATCAGCTCCTCGCTGAAGACCTGGTCGAGGGCGCAGTAGACCACCAGGTCGGGCTCCCTGCCGCAGGCCGCGAGCAGGAGGGTCAGGGGG
>WTJQ01000553.1 GCA_011524785.1 Planctomycetota bacterium
TCGACCTCGGCGCCGAGGTCCGCTGGGCCTCCTGCAACATCTTCTCGACCCAGGACCACGCCGCCGCGGCCATCGCGGTGGGCCCGAACGGCACCCCTGACGCCCCCAGCGGCGTCCCGGTGTTCGCCTGGATGGGCGAGACCCTCGACGAGTACTGGTGGTGCACCGAGCAGGCCCTCACGTGGCCCGACGGCGGACCGAACATGATCCTGGACGACGGTGGCGACGCCACCATGCTCGTCCACAAGGGCACCGAGTACGAGCGCAACGGCGCCGTTCCCGAGCCTCAGGAGGGCGACTCCGAGGAGTGGCACAGCGTCCTCGCGCTGCTCAAGAAGAGCCTCGCCGCCAACGGCAGCAAGTGGACCGAGATCGGCAAGGGCATCCTCGGGGTCACCGAGGAGACCACGACCGGCGTTCACCGCCTGTACCACATGGCGCAGTCCGGCGAGCTGATGTTCCCCGCCATCAACGTCAACGACGCGGTCACCAAGAGCAAGTTCGACAACCTGTACGGCTGCCGTCACTCGCTCGTGGACGGGATCTGCCGCGCCACCGACGTCATGCTCTCCGGCAAGGTCGCGGTCATCTGCGGCTACGGCGACGTTGGAAAGGGCTCGGCCCAGTCGCTCCGCGGCCAGGGCGCCCGCGTGATCGTGACCGAGATCGACCCCATCTGCGCGCTGCAGGCCGCGATGGAGGGCTACGAGGTCACCACGCTCGAGAAGGTCGTCGGAGAGGCCGACATCTTCATCACCACGACCGGCAACCGCGACATCATCACCGCCGACCACATGGCGAAGATGAAGCACAACGCCATCGTCGGCAACATCGGGCACTTCGACAACGAGATCGACATGGCCGGCCTCGCCGCCACGCCGGGCATCGTGAAGGAGAACCTGAAGAACCCCCAGGAGCACGGCAACCAGGTCGACATCTGGACCTTCGAGGACGGGCACGCCGTCATCATCCTGGCCGAGGGCCGTCTGCTGAACCTCGGCTGCGCCACCGGCCACCCGAGCTTCGTGATGAGCGCCTCCTTCACCAACCAGGTGATGGCGCAGATCGAGCTCTTCCGGAACCACAGCCTGTACGGCAAGACGGTGACGACCCTTCCCAAGGTGCTCGACGAGCGCGTGGCGCGCCTGCACCTCGGCAAGCTCGGCGTCGACCTCACCGAGATGAGCAAGACGCAGGCCGACTACCTGGGTGTCCCGCAGGAGGGCCCCTACAAGCCGGACCACTACCGCTACTGAGCAGGCGGGCGCTGGCCGCGCCCCGAAGCGAGACGGGAGCCCTCGTGCCGAGCACGGGGGCTCCCTGCGTTTGGATGCCGCAGCCGCGCGGCTGGCCGATCGCTCGAGGATCGGTCAGACTCACCGTATGCAGGTCCTGCACGCGCGGAGGATGGCGAGAGCCCTTGCGGCTCTCAGCGCCCTCATCGCGGCGGCGACCACGGTCCTGGCGCAGAGTCCTCGTCGGGTGCTCCTGGTGGACCTGGACGACGTGGGGCGTGAGATCCTCACGGCCACGCCGACCCCCGAGCTGGACGCCCTCGCCCAGCGAGGCCGCACCTTCGAGCGCTTCTACACCGCGCCGATGTGCACCGCGACGCGGGCCCTCGTGACCCTGGGAGCGCGCGGGAGTCGACCCGAGGTCCTGTGCACCGGGAACGTGTCCGGGAGCAACACCTACAAGCTCCCCACCGCGCCCTACGAATCCCTGGCGGCGGTCGTGGTCCGTGAGGGCCTCCGGGCTTCCAAGGTCGGGAAGTGGCACCTGTGTGACGACCTGGAGATCCTGCATCCGCTCGACCACGGCTGGCTCCCCTACATCGGCGTCATGGGGAACCCGAATCCCAGCGGTGGCGACTGGTACTCGTACCCCGAGAACCGGAGCGGCGTGATGGCCTGGGTCGCGGGGTCCTACCTGACGAGTCGGGAGGCCGAGCTCGGCATGCGCCTGGTCGAGCAGGGCCACGACCTGGTCTCGGTGAGCTTCCACGCGATCCACAAGCCCTTCCACGAGCCTCCGGCCGAGCTGCACTCCATCCCGCCCCCACTCGACAGTGACTGGAAGCTCGCCCAGGCGGCGCTCCAGGCACTGGACCACGAGCTGGGTCGCCTGCTCCAGGTGGCGGAGGCGCACGGATACACGGTGCTCGTGTTCAGCGACAACGGGCTGGCGGGGCCGCTGGGCGGCCTCAAGGGGACCGTCTGGGAGGGCGGAGTCCACACCGTGCTCTGGGCCGCCGGGCCTGGCATCCCGGCAGGCACCGACGACGCCCTCGTCGAGGCGGTCGACCTCTACGCCACCGTTCTGGAGCTCCTCGGCATCGCTCAGGGGCCGACGCGCGGTCCGGACTCCACGAGCTTCGTCCCGCAGCTCCTGGGCCTGGGCGGCTCGAAGGGGCACGTCATCGCGGAGCGGGGCGGACCAGCGGGGGTCGATCCGCGGGACAACCCCGCGCTCTGGCGCCGTATGGTGCGCGAGGACCGCTTCAAGCTCGTGGTCAACCAGACCACGCTGGGCCAGCGCCTCTACGACCTTTGGACCGACCCGCTGGAGACGACCGACCTGCTGACGGCCCCCTCGCCGCCCCCGGGGATCGAGCTGGAGCTGCGTCGACTCCGGGCCCTGCTCGGGCAGCTGTGACGGGGTCCGTGGAAGGCGATCAGCGTGCTCCGACCACGCTGCACACGCGCGCCGAGGAGGAGCCGCGCTCCGGGGACGACGATCGCGTGGGCCGGCTGGCGCCGAGCCCCACGGGTCCCCTCCACCTGGGGCACGCCTACGCCTTCCTCCATGCTTGGTGGTGGACCCGATCGCGTGGCGGACGGATGCGCCTGCGCTGGGACGATGGTGACCGGACGCGCTGCAGGCCGGAGTTCGAGGACCAGGCCCTGGCCGACCTGGAGTGGCTCGGACTCACCTGGGACGGACCCGTCGTGAGGCAGTCCGACCGTGGCGATGCGCACGAGGCCGCGTTGAAGGAACTCTCGGAGCTCGGAGTGCTGTTCGGATGCCGCTGCACCCGAAAGGACCTCGCCGCCCAGGCCGCCCCTCACGAGGGCGAGGAGATGCCCTACCCAGGGACCTGTAGCGCGCTCGGTCTGCCTGGCCCCGCGCTGCGCATGCGGGTCCCCGCCTCCCCGGTCGAGGTCGAGGAGCACTGCGCTCGCCTCGAGGATGGGGCCTCCGTGACGCACATCGACCTCAGTGCGGAGGGCGGGCCGTTCCTGGTGGCCTCCCGGACCGGGATCCCCTCCTACCAGCTCGTGACCGCGGTCGACGACGCCGCAATGGGCGTGACGGACGTGGCTCGGGGGCGCGACCTCCTCACCTCCCTCGGGCGACAGCAGCTGATCCGGCAGCGGCTCGGACTGGCCAGCGTCGCCGCCGCCCACCTGCCGCTCGTGGTCGATGCCTCCGGACGGCGCCTCGCCAAGCGCAGTCATGATCTCGCCCTGTCGTCCCTGCGTGAGGCGGGCGTGACTCCCGGGGCCATTCTGGCGTGGGTCTTGACCGATGGCCCGAACCCTGACTGCGACTTCGTGGGGACGTCCGTGTCGGAGGCGCACCAGCAGGTGCTCGTGAACTACCGGCTGCCCACGGGGGGCTCACGAGTCGCCCCGTCCATCGACGCGCTCCTCGGGAGGTCCTAGACTCCGTTCGTGGTCCGCGTCGCCTTTCTGCTCCTCCTCGCAGCCTGCTCGGCCACGCCGAGCCCGGCGCCCGCCCGCATGCCATCCGCGGACACCTGGCGCCCCCCGGCCCCTGGCTACCTCGCGGTGGATGCCGGTCGCGGCGCGCGGGCCTACGTGCCGGACGGCTGGTCCCAGCGGGCGCGCACCTGGCGTGTGCACGTGCCCCCCATCCAGACGCCCGGAGTCCCTCAGGGCGGCTCCGGTGAGGACCTCGACGTGGCCTGGGCGTGCCAGCACCTCAGGAGCGGGCTCCTGAGCGAGCTCCGGAGAGCGCGGGTCGAGGCGACGGACCAGCAGCGCCCCGGCCTGGAGCGGCTGACCCTGCGCCTGGAGGGGCTCCGATCCGCCCCTGGTTCCAGCAAGCCGATCATCCTCCATCTCGAGACGACGGCCGATGGACCGGGAACGCTCCCCCTCGTCCTCCGCGTCCCCGTCTCCCGACCGGGCGGTGAGGACGGGCTCGTCTCCAGCTGGGCCGACAACCGTGCCCTGCTGCGCCGGACCGTCATGGACGTCGTCGATGCCCTGGCACGCATCCGCGGCATCCGCGTGGGTTCCTGAGGTGCGCGAGAGGCTCCTCGAGGCCGGGCCTTGGCAGTTCCTCCCCGTCGTACGAGGACGCTGGGGCGAGGCGTTCCTGGCCTTGGCGGTGGCCGCGATCTTCCTCCTGGTCGACGGTGGCATGGTGGCGGCGCTCTTCGCAGCCGAGGGCCCCCCCCTGGTCCTCGTGCTGCCCTATCTCCTCCTGTGCGGAGGCCTCCTGGCCATGGCCATCATGATGGGCCTGCTTGCCCTCGCCCTCGTGGCCGGCAGGGCGGCCGGGCGACGCTGCCGCTGGAGCACCTCCACCGGCGTCGTGGACCGCGTGGAGCTGCGTGAGTGGGCTGGGCCCTTCCATCGGACCTGGCGGTTCGATGCGACGAGCGCCCGAGTGAGCTTCTCGAGCGACGAGGGGCTCGGGGTCCATGACGCGGGCTCGGCCGAGTCGAGGGGCTTCTGGTCCGGTCCCAGCCTCCTGCCCGGGTTCGATGAGGGGCGCGCGGAGAGATGGGCGCAGGCCCTCGGCCTCGAGCTCGGCCGCCCAGGCCGCTCCCGGAGGGCAGGGGGCTATCGCTGGACGGGGAACGAGGAGTCGTGGGAGCTCACGGCGACCGGCTGGACCGCGGGTCCCCTGACTCTCGTGGGCCTGGGAGGCCTGTTCCTCGCGTTCGCTGGGGTCGCACTCGCTCTC